>NZ_JBFREX010000016.1:0-93707 GCF_052114525.1 Pseudomonas sp. KB_15
AAAGTGTTCAAGCCGTCGTGGCGGATCTAAAGTGTTCAAGCCGTCGTGGCGGATCTGCCGCAGCTCATGCAGGGTCGCATCGGTGCTGCCATCGTCGACGACGATGATTTCGTACGACTCATCGGCCAGCGCCACGCGGATTTCCTCAAGCAGCGGCTTGAGGTTGTTCGCTTCGTTTTTAGCGGGAATCAGTACGGATACAAAAATGTCTTGGCTCATGGAGTCTCTCTCGCCCTTTTTGATTTTTTCGAGATCAGAGGCGAACGCTTCAAATCTGATAGAACTGCCGATACCACTTCACAAACTCGCCGACGCCGGTTTCGAGCGTCACCTGCGGGCTGAAGCCTACCCACTCGGCCAGTGCCGAGACATCGGCCCAGGTCTTGACCACATCACCGGCCTGCATCGGCATGTAGTTTCGCCGGGCCTGCAGGCCCAAGGCAGATTCCAGACAGTCGACGAAATCCAGCAACGCCACCGGCATGCCACGCCCGATGTTGAAGAGCCGGTTTACCCCGGCGGCGGAGCCTACCGGTACCGGTGGTTTTGGGCGTAGTCGGGCGATACCTTCGACAATGTCGTCGACGTAGGTAAAGTCGCGCGACATCTGCCCCTCGTTGTAAATATCGATGGGCAGGTCTTTGAGGATGGCGTCGGTAAACTTGAACAGCGCCATGTCCGGACGGCCCCACGGACCGTAGACGGTAAAAAAGCGCAGGCCACTGGCTTTCAAGCCATACAAATGGCAGTAACTTTCCGCCAGCAGTTCATTGGCGCGCTTGCTGGCGGCGTACAGCGAAACGGGATGTTCGACAGGATCCTCGACACTGAACGGCATCTTGCTGTTGGTGCCATACACCGAACTGCTCGAGGCGTAGATCAGATGCTCGGGGCGATGGTGCCGACAGGCTTCCAGCACATTGAGGAAACCCACCAGGTTCGATTGTCCATAGACATCCGGGTTGTCCAGCGAGTAGCGCACCCCGGCTTGAGCCGCCAGGTGCACCACTTCGGTAAAACCGTGCTCCCGGAACAAGCTCATCAGGGCCGGTTTGTCGACAATGTCCATCTTCTGGAAACGAAATCCCGGCAGAGTCTCCAGCACCTTGAGGCGTGCGTGCTTGAGCTCGATGTCGTAGTAGTCGTTGAGGTTGTCGATACCGACGACGTCCTGACCCTCGCGGCACAAACGCTGGACCGTATGAAAACCGATGAAACCGGCTGCACCGGTGACCAGAACAGTCATACGACGCACACCGGTAATTGCGCCGTGATCGGCGCGAGATTACTGATCCAGACCCTTGTCAGCTTCATGTGTAGTTCCTGCTTATGGCGTTATTCGCGCAAGGTTACGTTATGAAGCTTATAAAACAGAAACATTTCAGTTTCGATAACGCCTCACGCAACTTCAGCAAAAAAAACCATAATTGGCCGAATCGACCCCTACTATTTGGCCGATTTGTCATGTGGCTTGTAAAACCGGAACAAGCCGATGTCCACGGTCTTGATGTACTCCTTGGCCCAATCCGGCTTGACGGTACGATCATGGAAATACAGGGCACCCTGGGTGCGATCCGGAAGTTCCTTGTTCAGGGCCTTGCGCGCGATCTCCTTGGCCATCGTGTAAGGCACCTCTTCCTGGACCGAATCGGATTTACCGTCACACCACCAGGAGAACTGGCAACTCTTGGTTTCCGAGCCCTGTTTGACCACTTTGCACACCGTATCCGGAAAGCCCTCGTGGCCCAGGCGATTCATGACCACGTTGGCCACCGCCTCCATGTCGGCGGAATCCTTGCCCCTGGCTTCCCAGTAAATGGAGCGGGCCAGGCACGTGATCGCGTCATCCAGCGGCGCGGCGCCCGCCGGGTCGACGGCCTGGACTTCGGACGGGGTAATCGCTTCAGCCTTGGGCGCCGGTGCGGGGCTGTTGTTCTCGGCGGCTTTCTGTTCCAGCACCTCAGCCTTGTTCTCGGCCGCTTGCTGTTTTTGCGCTTGATCCGTAGCGGATACCGGGCCGGCCAGCAAAGTGAGGGCAAGGCAGGTGGCGATCCAGTCAAAGCGCATGATCGATGTCACTCGGTGAGTGGTTCGACTCAGTGTAGTAGTGAAATGGTTTCACCCACCCCCACTACACTCTGGATAAATCCGTTGTCCTGGATGGGTCAACTTCGCGCATCATGGGTGCAATCTGCTCAAGGGGGATTTTCATGGGTTTCATCTCATCCGCAATGCGTTTTGCCGGCTTGTCACTGGGCCTGGTATTCGCCGCCAATGCCGTGGCGACGGACGAAACGCAATTGATCGAATCGATCAACGTCTACCGCAGCCAACTGCAACGCTGTGCAGGCCAGGTCTCCTCGGAGCTGCCGCCGCTGTCGGCCGACCCGCGCCTGGTGCTGACCGCCCCGAGCATCGGTGATCTGCAGCAGGCCATGGCTACTGCGGGTTATCCCATGAAGAATGTGCAGGCCATCAGCCTGTCCGGGCCCCGCGATGCAGCCTCGGCGATGAAAGCGATTCAGGAGAGTTTTTGCCAGATCGTCCTCGACCCGCAATTCGTTGATGTCGGCGTCAGCCGCCAGGACCGGCAATGGCGCATCGTGGTCGCACGTCCATTGTTGAGCGCAAGACTGGGCGACTGGCAGACCGAGGGCCAGAAGCTGCTAATCGAACTCAACGCCGCACGGGCCAAGCCGCGTCAATGCGGCCCGCAATCCTTCGCCGCCGCGCCGCCGCTGGCCTGGAACGCCACACTGGCCACCGCCGCCGAAGGCAACTCCCGCTCCATGGCCAACCACAACTACTTCGATCACAAGGACCGCGATGGCCGCACACCGGGTGACCGCGCGGAACTGGCCGGCTACGACTTCCAGCAGATCGGCGAAAACATCGCCGCCGGGCAAGACAGCGTACGCAAGGTGGTCGAAGGCTGGCTGACCAGCCCCGGCCATTGCGCCAACCTGATGAACCCGCAGTTCCGCGAGTTGGGCGCGGCGTATGCGACCGATCCGAAGAGCGATGCGGGGATTTACTGGACGGCGATGTTTGGGGCGCAGTAAGAACTGAACCTGGCACGAACAATGTGGCGAGGGAGCTTGCTCCCGCTGGGCTGCGAAGCGGCCCCAAAAGAGGGCCTGCTGCGCGCCCAGCCAGATCACCACCAGCCATCCCAGGCGCTTGTACCAGCGCGCAGGTGCCGTTTGATTCGAATCAATGGTAGCCATCGCCAATCCTCACTTTGCCGCGGAACACGTAGTAGCTCCAGACTGTGTACATCAGGATGATCGGCAATATGAACAGCGCGCCGATCAGGATGAACAACTGGCTGGTCGCCGGTGACGCCGCGGCCCACAGGCTGATCGACGGCGGCACGATGTTCGGCCAGATGCTGAACGCCAGACCGATGTAGCCCAGGAACACCAGCATCAGGGTGAAGGCGAACGGCCAATGGGTGTGGCGTTGGCGCAGGGTTTTGAGCAGGCCGAACATCGCCAGCAAGGCCAGCACCGCGAGGCCACCGAACACCGCCAGGTGCGCATGGGCAAACCAGCGCGTGGCGATGTCCGGATGGAGAATCGGCGTCCACACACAGATCACCCCTATCACCGCCAACAGCAGCCAGGCCAGGGGCCGGGTGAACAGGCGCATCCGCGATTCCAGCATGCCTTCGGTCTTGACCAGCAACCAGGTGCTGCCCAGCAGCGCATAAGCGACGATCAGACCCACACCGCAGAACAGCGGAAACGGTGCCAGCCAGTCCAGCGAACCACCGGCGAACTGCCGGTCGACCACCGGGATACCAGCGATGTAAGTGCCGATCACCACACCCTGGGAGAACGTCGCCAGCAGCGAACCGCCGATGAACGCCATGTCCCACACATGACGCTTTTCAGGGCTGGCCTTGAAACGAAATTCGAACGCCACACCGCGGAAGATCAAGCCGCACAACATCAGGATCAGCGGCAGGTACAACGCTTCCAGAATCACCGAATAGGCCAGCGGGAACGCGCCATACAGCGCCGCGCCACCGAGCACCAGCCAGGTTTCGTTACCGTCCCAGACCGGTGCCACGGTGTTCATCATCACATCGCGCTCCTTCGCATCCGGGATCAGCGGAAACAGAATGCCCAACCCCAGGTCGAAGCCGTCCATGATCACGTACATCATCACGCCGAAGGCGATGATCACGCCCCAGATCAGCGATAAATCGATACCTTGAATACCCATGATTCAACTCCCTTCCTTCAATTGACGCGGGCGTCGGTTTCGAGGATTTCGGCGTCGGCAGACAGCGGCCGGCGCGGTGTGATCAGCTGATCGGAATGCCCGTCGACGGGATGTCCGTGATGCGGCTGTGGCCCTTTGCCGACCAGTTTCATCATGTAGCCGATGCCCACTGTGAATACCGAGAAATAGATCACCACGAACAGTGCCAGCGAGATGCTCAGTTGCGCGACGCTGTGATTCGACACGGCATCGGCGGTGCGCTGCAGGCCATACACCACCCACGGCTGACGCCCGACTTCGGTGGTGATCCACCCGGCCAGCATGGCGATCAGGCCACTTGGCCCCATCCACAACATCAGGCGCAGGAACCAGCGATTGCGGTAGATGGCACCGCTGCGACGCAGGACCAGGCCGAGTACGCCGGCCAGCACCATCAACATGCCCAGACCGGCCATGACGCGGAAGCTCCAGAAAATAATCGTCGCGTTGGGGCGATCCTCTTTCGGGAAGCTTTTGAGCGCCGGGATCTGCTTGTCGAGACTGTGGGTCAGGATCAGGCTGCCCAGGTAGGGAATTTCGATGGCGTACCTGGTCTTCTCGGCCTGCATGTCCGGGATGCCAAACAGCACCAGCGGCGTCGCTTCGCTACCGTTGTTTTCCCAGTGCCCTTCAATTGCGGCGATTTTCGCCGGTTGATGCTCCAGGGTGTTCAAGCCGTGGGCGTCACCCACCACTGCCTGGATCGGGCAGACGATCAACGCCATCCACAACGCCATCGACAGCATCTTGCGCACTTGCCGGGTGTCGTTGCCGCGCAGCAGGTGCCACGCCGCCGACGAGCCGACAAAGAACGCCGTGGCCACGAACGCGGCAATCGCCATGTGTGCCAGTCGGTACGGGAACGACGGGTTGAACACGATGGCCAGCCAGTCCAGCGGCATCACGCGACCGTCGACGATCTCGAAGCCCTGGGGCGTTTGCATCCAGCTGTTGGACGCAAGAATCCAGAAGGTCGAAATCAGGGTGCCGATGGCGACCATGACCGTCGAGAAAAAGTGCAAGCCGCGCCCTACCCGGTTCCAGCCGAACAGCATGACCCCGAGGAACCCGGCCTCGAGGAAGAACGCCGTGAGCACTTCATAGGTCAGCAACGGCCCGGTGATGCTGCCGGCGAAGTTGGAGAAGCGGCTCCAGTTGGTGCCGAACTCGTAGGCCATGACCAGCCCCGAGACCACGCCCATGCCGAAGTTGACGGCGAAGATCTTCGACCAGAAATGGTAGAGATCGCGATAGGTGTCGTTGTGGGTCTTCAGCCATAAGCCTTCAAGCACCGCCAGGAAACTGGCCAGCCCGATGGTGATGGCGGGAAAGATAATGTGGAACGAAACCGTGAACGCAAATTGAATGCGCGCCAGGTCCAGTGCCTCCAGGTTAAACATGTCGATATCCTCATCGCGGATTTAGAACTGTGGGAGCGAGCTTGCTCGCGATGAGGCCGGCACCTTCAACATCAATGGCGCCTGGCACCCTGCAATCGCGAGCAAGCTCGCTCCCACAAAGTCTTGTGTGATCGGCACTACGCAGCGGAGGTCGAAATCAGGTTGCTGGCCTTGGCCTGCTCCAGCCGGATGGCGACAAACTTGGAAGTCGGGGTGAAGGTGCGGTCACCGTAACTTTCCAGCGGCACCAGCGGGTTGGTYTCCGGGTAGTACGCGGCCGCCTGACCGGCCGGAATGTCGTAGGCGATCAGGGTGAAACCGCTGACCCGACGTTCGCGTTCGTCGTCCCACAGCGCCACCAGGTCGACCTTCTGCCCCGGCTCGAAACCCAGCCGGCGAATGTCCTGCTCGTTGGCGAACACCACGTCGCGCATGCCGTACACCCCGCGGTAGCGGTCATCCAGGCCATACAGCGTGGTGTTGTACTGATCGTGGGAGCGCATGGTCTGCAGAATCAGGTGCGGCTTGACCGCCAGGTTGCGCACACCCTCGCTGATCAGGTGCTGCGGCAGCACGCTCGGGGTGAACTGGGCTTTGCCGCTGGCGGTTTTCCAGATGCGTCTGGCCGCGTCGTTGGGCATGTGGAAACCGCCCGGGTGCAGCAAACGCCGGTTGAAATCTTCGAAGCCGGGAATGGTGTCGGCAATCATGTTGCGGATGCGGCCGTAGTCGCCGATGGCCCAGTTCCAGTCGATCGGGTGCTTGCCCAGTGTCGCGGCAGCGATGCCGGCGATGATCGCCGGTTCCGACAGCAGGTGTTTCGACTTCGGTTTCAGTTGGCCGTGGGAGATGTGGATCATGCTGAAAGTGTCTTCCACGGTCACGCCTTGCGGTCCTTCGGCCTGCAGGTCGATGTCGGTGCGGCCCAGGCACGGCAGGATCAGCGCATCACGACCGGTGACCAGATGGCTGCGGTTAAGCTTGGTGGCGATGTGCACGGTGAGATCGCATTTGCGCAATGCAGCGTGGGTACGCGGGGTGTCGGGGGTGGCCTGGGCGAAGTTGCCGCCCAGGGCGATAAACACTTTCGAACGCCCCTGCTCCATCGCGCCGATCGCCATCACGGTGTTGTGACCATGCTCACGCGGCGGCTTGAAGGAGAAGCGTTTTTCCAGGGCATCGAGCAACTCGGTGGGTGCCAGCTCGTTGATGCCCATGGTGCGGTCGCCCTGCACGTTACTGTGACCACGAACCGGCGACAGGCCCGCGCCGGGCCGGCCGACATTGCCGCGCAGCAACATCAGGTTTATGACTTCCTGTAGCGTCGGCACCGAGTGCGTGTGCTGGGTCAGGCCCATCGCCCAGCACATGATCACCCGCTTGGCCCGGGCGTACATGCGGGCGGCGAGTTCGATGTCAGCCAAAGGCATGCCCGACTGTTGCTCGATGTGCTCCCAGCTGGTCGCGTCGACTTCGGCCAGGTAGGCATCCATTCCCGAGGTGTGTTCGGCGATGAACTCATGGTCGAACACCGGCTCGCCGCCGGTGGCCTGCGCTTCACGCTCCCACTGCAAGAGGAACTTGACCATGCCGCGCATGACCGCCATGTCGCCGCCGAGTGCCGGGCGGAAGTAAGCGGTGTTGGTCGGTTCGGAGCCATTCATCAACATTTCAATCGGGTGCTGCGGATGCTGGAAGCGCTCCAGTCCGCGCTCCTTGAGTGGGTTGATGCAGATCACCTGCGCACCGCGCTTGACCGCTTCGCGCAACGGTTCGAGCATCCGCGGGTGGTTGGTACCGGGGTTCTGGCCGATGACGAAGATCGCGTCGGCATGCTCCAGGTCGTCAAACACCACGGTGCCTTTGCCCACGCCGAGGCTTTCGATCATGCTCACCGCGCTGGCTTCGTGGCACATGTTCGAGCAGTCGGGAAAGTTGTTGGTGCCGTAGGCACGGACGAACAACTGATAGAGAAAGGCGGCCTCGTTGCTGGCCCGGCCCGAGGTGTAGAACTCGGCCTGGTCCGGCGATTCCAGCGCGTTGAGATGCCGGGCGATCAGCGCAAACGCTTCGTCCCAAGTGGTTTCCACGTAGCGGTCGGTGGCAGGGTCATAGCGCATCGGGTGGGTCAGGCGGCCCTGATACTCCAGCCAGTAATCGCTCTGCTCGGCCAGCGCCGAGACGCTGTATTTGTTGAAAAACGCCGGGTCGACCAAACGGCCCGTGGCTTCCCAGTTAACCGCCTTGGCGCCGTTTTCGCAGAACTTGACCATGCCGTTTTCCGGCGACTCGCCCCAGGCGCAACCGGGGCAGTCGAACCCGCCGTTCTGGTTGGTCTTGAGCATGGCGCGAATATTCTTCAGCGCGTTTTCACTGCCCAGCCAGTTCCTGGTAACAGCGATCAGTGCACCCCAACCGGCGGCGGCACCTTTGTAGGGTTTGTAGCGGTCGACTTGAGACATGGTACTTCTCCGTGACCTGATTCAGGCCATTGATCGTTTGACGGAGAAAAGCATATGAACAGGGATTAATTATTGTCTAATCGCTATTTACGACCACATGATCGAGGATATTTATCATCGATATTTATTGTTATTTTTCAATTATTTGAAATATTTAAACATCCGTTTTCACAGTAACTTTATCCATCATAGATGCACTCGATCAACCGGTTGCCAATAGTGATTGGACGGGCCGACAAGTTGCTCTTAGCCTGCACTCATCAAATCCGTTATCAGCGCAATACCTGTAGGAGCGAGCCCTGCTCGCGATGGACTCAAGAGCACCGCGTTCAGCCAGCAAGCACGCGTAATCGTTAACGACCATCGCGAGCAGGCTCGCTCCTACAAAGACAAAACCCGTTTAACGGAATGTCCATTCAACGCATGCAGTACCAAGCGAGGGTGTCATGTCAGAACGAGTCTTGATCGATGGCTTCTCCCGGCGCGTGGACTATCTGCGGATGTCAGTCACCGACCGCTGCGATTTCCGTTGCGTGTATTGCATGGCCGAGGACATGCAGTTTCTGCCCCGGCAACGGGTGCTGACCCTGGAAGAGATTTATCAACTGGCGCAAAGCTTCGTCGCCCTGGGCACCCGCAAGATCCGCCTGACCGGAGGCGAGCCGCTGATCCGTCCGGGCGTGGTGCAACTGTGCGAGAAGATCGCCGCCCTGCCCGGCCTGCGTGAACTGTGCATGACCACCAACGGTTCGCAGCTGGCCAAACTGGCCGGGCCGTTGTTCGAGGCCGGGGTCAAGCGCCTCAACATCAGCCTCGACTGCCTGGACCCGCAACGTTTTCGCGAACTGACCCGCACCGGTGATCTGGAACAGGTCATCAAGGGCATCGACGCGGCCAACCAGGCGGGCTTTCGCAACACCAAGCTCAATTGCGTGGTGATGAAGGGCCGCAACGATCATGAGATCAATGATCTGGTGAGCTTCGCCATCGACCGCAACCTCGACATCTCCTTCATCGAAGAAATGCCGTTGGGCACCATCGACGAGCACAGCCGCGCCGAGTCGTTTTTCGCAAGTGCCCAGGTCCGCGAACGCATCGCCGAACGCTACACTTTGATTGATTCCGCCGAGTCGACCCAGGGTCCGTCGCGCTACTGGCGCCTGGCCGAGGCGCCGCAGATTCGCCTGGGGTTCATCTCACCCCACAGCCACAACTTTTGCGGCACCTGCAATCGGGTGCGGCTGACCGTGGAAGGACGTCTGCTGCTGTGCCTGGGCAATGAGCACGCCGTGGATCTCAAGGCTGTCTTGCGCAGCCACCCCGGACAGCCCGAGCGCCTGGAAAAAGCCATTATCGAGGCGATGAAACTCAAGCCTTATCGGCACAACTTCGAAGTGAACGACGATGTTCAGGTCGTTCGCTTCATGAACATGACGGGCGGCTGAAACCCATGATCGTGAGACCCAAACCCAACCTGATCGGCGTCCTGACGTCCCTCAAGGGTTCGATCGCCAAGCGCATTGCCTGGCGCAGCCTGATGGTGACGTTGCTCGCCTCGGCCATCGTGCTCATCGAAACCTTGCACCCCAGCTATTTTTCCAAGGTCAGCGCAACGCCCTTCACGCTGCTGGGTTTGTCGTTGTCGATCTTCATGAGCTTTCGCAACAACGCCTGCTACGACCGCTGGTACGAAGCGCGCAAGGCGTGGGGCGAAGTGATCGTGGAAATCCGCTCGATGATTCGTGAAACCCTGGTGATCAAGGATGTGGCTGAACGACACACGATCCTCAGCAACCTCTGCGGCTTCGCCCATGCCCTCAACGCGCGGCTGCGCCGGGAAAACGAACTGGCTGCCAGTGGCGACTGGCTGCACCCGATGCCCAAGGGCGACACCACGGACATCAGCGGGCAAATCCTGATGCAGGTCGGTCAGCAGTGCTCGGCACTCAACGAGTCCGGGGCGATCAACGACTGGCGCTACACGCTAATGGCCAACCACCTGGCCAGCCTGACCCACGCCCAGGCGGTCTGTGAACGCATCAAACACACCCCGCTACCCTTCCCCTACACCCTGTTGCTGCACCGCACCATCTACCTGTTCTGCATCCTCTTGCCGTTTGCCATGGCCGAACCCCTGGGCTGGCTGACACCGATTTTCACCGCGATTGTCAGCTACACCTTTTTCGGCCTGGATGCGATTGCCGACGAGCTGGAAGACCCGTTCGGCCGCGACGAAAACGACCTGCCCACCGACGCCATCGTGCGCAACATCGAACGCGATGTGCTGGCTGCCCTGGGCGTGACGGAACTGCCGCCACAACTGGAGCCGGTGGATTTTGTGTTGAATTGAGACTAAAGAAACACACAGGACCTGTGGGAGCGAGCTTGCTCGCGATAGCGGTGGGTCAGGCAACATCTCTGTTGAATGTGCCGCCCCCTTCGCGGGCAAGCCCGCTCCCACAGGGATTGTGGCCGGCCGTGGGATTGGCGTTCACTGAAGATCAAAATTGTGGGAGCGGGCTTGCTCGCGATGGCGTCAGGTCAGTCGACCTCTCTATTGGATGTGCCGGCCTCTTCGCGAGCAGGCTCGCTCCCACAAGGGGGCAGTGTCAGAACAGCTCGCTGAAGGGAATGAACCGCGCCGTGTCGCCCACTTCCAGTGTGCAGCCTTCCGGCACTTCCACCAGCCCGTCGGCCCAGGATGCGCCCAGCAACACGCCTGAACTCTGGTTCGGATAGAGCACCGCTCGACCGGCTTCGAGTTTCGCCCGCAGGTACTCGCGGCGACTCCCGGGTTTGGGCCAGGCAAAGCCGACCCTGACCGGGAAGCTCAAAGGCTCGACGTCTTCGACGCCCTGAATCCGCAACAGATAAACCCGGGCCAACAGGCCGAAAGTGACCAACGCCGATGTCGGATTGCCCGGCAGGCCAATCACCGGCACGCGGCCGAAGTGGCCCACGGTCAATGGTTTGCCGGGTTTGATCGAGAGTTTCCACAGCAACGGTTTGCCGCACTCGCGCAGCACCTGGCCGAGGCAGTCGGCGTCACCGGCGGACACGCCGCCAGTGGTGAGTATCAGGTCAGCCGCGTGCTGCAACTGTTCGAGTTTAAGCCGTGTCTGGCGTGGCGCGTCGGGAAGAATGCCGGCATCGATGACCTCGCAACCCAACGCATTCAACCAATGGCTCAACAGCGTGCGGTTGCTGTTGTAGATGCTGCCGGGCTTGAGTGGCGTGCCCGGGTCGAGCAGTTCATCGCCGGTGGACAACAACGCCACCCGTGGTCGCCGCACCACCTGCACCTGGGTACAGCCCTGTGCCGCCGCGACCGTCAGTTCGAACGGACCGAGGCGCTTGCCGGCATGCAGCAGCACATCGCCAACGCGGTTCTCCTGGCCTTGCGGGCGGATGTTGTTGCCGGCGCTCAGTGGCTGCTTGAAGCGGATACGTCCGTCATCCAGTACCTCAGTGTTCTCCTGCATCTCCACGCAGTCGGCACCCGGCGGAACCGGGGCGCCGGTGAAAATGCGCGCGCAGGTTCCCGGTGCCAGGGCTTCGGGGGCGTGACCGGCAAATACCTGCTGCGACACGGCCAGCGGTTCCCCATCCCAACCCTCGATATTCAGGGCATACCCGTCCATGGCGCTGTTCGGCCACGGCGGCAGATCGAGAGTCGCCACCAGGTCATTGGCCAGTACCCGTTGCCTGGCGGCACTGAGCGGCACCGCTTCACTGTCTTCAATCCACCGTGCCTCGGCCATTGTCTGCAAACAGTCGATGGCGTCCTCCACCGGCATCAAGGATGAATGACTCATCCCCGCGTCCCGCAGGCTTGCACAGGCTTGAGGTGCGGCACGAAATTGCATGGCCGGTGGCGAGCGTCGAGTTGTTCGGCGAGGATGCCTTCCCAGGCGGTGCGGCAGGCGCCCGTGGAACCCGGAAGACAGCAGACCAGCGTGCCATTGGCCAGCCCGGCCAATGCCCGGCTTTGTACTGTGGAGGTGCCAATGTCGAGGATCGAGATGGCCCGAAACAGTTCACCGAAGCCATCAATCTGTTTGTCCAGCAAACAGGCGACTGCCTCGGGTGTGCTGTCGCGACCGGTAAACCCGGTACCGCCAGTGATCAGCACCACCTGAATGCCGTCGTCGGCAATCCAGTTCGCCACCTGCGCGCGGATCTTGTAAAGGTCGTCCTTGAGCAGGTTGCGCTCGCTCAGGGTGTGGCCGGCTTCCAGCAAACGACTGACGAGTAACTGGCCGGAGGTGTCATTGGCATATTCACGGGTATCACTAACTGTCAGCACGGCAATATTCAGGGGTATAAACAAGGCATCCGGTTTGACGCTCATGGAATTCTCCGGCAGGCATGAATTAAATAGCTAAATTAAATAGCTAAATCAAATAACTTCCGGAGACTAATTCGATAAATCGAACTGTGTCCAATCACTCTAACCAACCAGACTATCGAGCCGATCTATCAGTATAAAAAGACCATAAAAGGCATCAGTGATAGAGCCCATCGATACCCCCTTAGATACCAGTGATTGGACGCACACCGACGACAATGAGATCGTCCACACCTCACGTTTTCCGCCTCGCCTTGTGTCTTGCGCACTTGAGTCAATACTTACCCCTCACTCCCCCGCCAGCAGGTGCCGTCATGGACATCAAACAACTAAAGTTCCTGATCGCCCTGGAGCAGACCCGCCACTTTGGCCAGGCCGCGGCGCGCTGCCACATCACCCAGCCCACGCTGTCGATGCGCCTGCGCAATCTGGAGGATGAACTGGACCTGGTGCTGGTCACCCGGGGCCAGCGCTTCGAGGGTTTTACCCAGGCCGGCGAACGCGTACTGGCGTGGGCCCGGACCCTGCTGGCCGCCCACGACGGGCTCTTCGCCGAGGCCGCCGCGTGCCGGGGCCAACTCGTCGGTAACTTGCGCCTGGGGCTGGTGCCGCTCAGCAGCTTCAACCCCGTCACCTACATTCAGGGCCTGTCCCGCAGCTTTCCCGAACTCAAGTACAGCCTGTCTTCCTTGAGTTCCGACCAGATCATCGAGGGCCTTGGCAACAATCAGCTGGACCTGGGCGTGTGCTACCTCGATCACGTAAACCCGAGCTACTTCGAGTTTTTCGAAATCGGCGAGACCCGCGTCGGCCTGCTGTACGACACCCGTCACTTCCATTTCGACGGCACACAAATGAGCTGGGAGGACGCCGCAGAGCTGCCCTTGGGGATGCTCAGCAACGGCATGCACTATCGCAAATCCATCGACCTGAGCTTTCGCAGCCGCGGACTGGACCCGCAGCCGATCCTGGAAAGCGATTCGACCTACCAGCTGCTGCAGGCGATTCACGAAGGTTTCTGCTGCGCGATCATGCCACTGGACAGCGGCCTGGAAGAACCCATCGAACACCTGTCGTTCATCGAATTGCCGGATGCCAGCGTGCTCGCGCCCCTGGGCCTGGTGATGCGCAAGACCGAACCGCGCTCGGCGATTGCCGAGAAGTGTTTCGCCGAAGCACGAACGTTATTCAGCCGGACTAACTGATCAAATTCCGGCTTTATATAAAACCGAACGAGGCATCTTTTACCAGCCTGATAGACATCACCAATCGGCGCATCGGAACAAGCGATTGGACGCATTGAACAGTTACCCGTAGCCTGAACTTAATTCAGCGCTTCGAGGTTCTTTTCATGTTGTGCCAAGTTGAACAAGCCGATTATCGAAGCGACACTAACGCCCCTGCACCCAAACCGCTGAGTGTGAACTTTCGCGAGTACGACAACGCTGCGTCAGTCTGTCAGGCGGCGCTGGCCGCCGAGATCGCACTGGCAATCACCTACAACGGTTTGAGCCAGGCCGTGATGATGGTATCGCCGGGCAACCTCGAAGACTTCATCCGTGGCTTCAGCGTCAGCAACGACATCGTTCGGGACCCGCGCGAAATCTACGACCTGCGCCTCACCCGATTCGACCAGGCCGTTCAAGCAGACGTGCAGATCTCCAGCCGCGCGTTCTGGGCGCTGAAGAACCATCGTCGGCAAATGGCCGGCACCAGTGGCTGCGGACTATGCGGAGTGCAAGCGCTGGAGCAGGCCCTGCCAAAACTGGACATTCTCGACCCGGTTCCCCTGCCGCCCGCCGAGCACTTCATCGACATTCGCAGCCGCATCGAACAGGCACAACAAATGGCCCGCAGCAGCGGCGCGCTGCACGCAGCGCTGTACTTCGACAACCAAGGCAACGCGTTGATCTGCCGAGAAGACATTGGCCGCCACAACGCGCTGGACAAGTTGATCGGCGCCCTGCAACACGCCGGCATCGACAGCCGCAGCGGCTTCACGGTGGTCACCAGCCGTTGCAGCCTGGAACTGATCCACAAAGCCGTCAGGGCCAGGCTCGGCACGCTGGTCAGTCTGTCGGCACCCACCGCCCTGACCGTTCAATGGGCGATCAAACATCGCCTCAACCTGATTCACGTACCCCACCGCAACGCACCGCGCATTTACAGCCCGGCATGATGCCTTCACCTGATCACCGCGCCGGCAAGCGCAGGAACTTCCCATGACAGATATTTCGGATTCACCGCCCAATGGCCTGACCCACCTCGACCGCCAGGGTCGCGCCAACATGGTCGATGTCAGCGAAAAAACCCCGACGCTGCGGGAAGCCCAGGCCCAGGCCTGGGTGCGGATGCGTCCGGAAACCCTGAAGCTGATTCAAAGCGACGGCCACCCCAAAGGCGATGTGTTTGCCGTGGCGCGAATCGCCGGAATCATGGCGGCGAAGAAAACCCATGAGCTGATTCCGCTGTGCCACACCTTGCTGCTCAGTTCGATCCACATCGAACTCAAGGCCTGCACACCGGACAGCGTGAAAATCCTCGGCACGTGTCGCGTCGAGGGCCAGACCGGGGTCGAACTCGAAGCCCTCACCGCCGTCAGCGTGGCGGCACTGACTCTCTACGACATGTGCAAGGCAGTGGACCGAGGCATGGTCATCGATGACATCCGCCTGCTCAGTAAACAAGGTGGCCGCTCCGGTCATTTCAAGTTCGAGGACGCACTATGATCCTGATCAATTACTTCGCCCGTTACCGCGAGCAGCTCAACCTGGGCGGTGAAAAACTACCCCTGACCGACAACCTCAAGACCATCGAAGACGTGCGCCGACTGCTGATGGCTCGCGGTGAGGTGTGGAGCCATGTGCTCGGTGAAAACAACCTGATGTGTGCGCTGAACCAGGCGCTGTGCCATCCGGATCAGGTGATCGAGGACTATGACGAGATCGCCTTTTTTCCACCCGTCACCGGGGGTTGAGACATGACGGTTCGGGTCCAGCGTGAAGTGTTCGACATCAGCCAGTTGATCGACAGTCTGCAGGCGAACGATCCGGGCACGGGGGCCGTGGTCAACTTCGTCGGCTACGTGCGCGACATCAACCAGGGTGAGGCAGTCGCCGGGTTGTTTCTGGAGCACTACCCGGGCATGACCGAACGTTCGCTGCAAACAATCATCGACAATGCCAGGGCCCGATGGCCACTGAGGGCCGTGGAGATCGTGCATCGGATCGGCCCGTTGTCGATCAGCGAGCCGATCGTGTTTGTCGGCGTCAGCAGCCAACATCGACAAGCCGCTTTCGAAGCCTGCGCATTCATCATGGACTACCTGAAAACCGACGCGCCGTTCTGGAAGCGCGAAGACGTGGCGTCCGGCGCTCGCTGGGTCGATGCCCGTGACAGCGACCGATCAGCCGTCGAGCGCTGGGCAGATACGCAGTATCAGGCGACTATCCAACGCGCTCCGGCATTGCGAGGTGTTGATCGGCCCCGGTGTGCACCTGATGTTCTGAATCAAACATTTACACGCGCCACAATCCTCCCTAGTATCCAGCCATCCCCCGGATGGCTTGTCCTGCTCGCCACCGACGATTTCCGCCGCCGGAAACCTGCGCCATGCGTACTTCGCCGTCAGAACAGCACCTGCTGAACCTCTCGCTCCTGGCCACCTCGCTGCTGGCCGTGGACGGCATTGCATGAAGCGCATCGTCAACCTGCCCATGGCCCTGCGCCGTTCCAAACTGCGTCACTCCGCACGTCCGCCGGATAGCGCCCTGCTCGCCTGATCGGCGAGCCCCCTTCTTTCGCTATCCCTGCATTTGCTCAGCGTATGCAATCCCTGTGGGAGCGAGCCTGCTCGCGATAGCGGAGTGTCATTCCGCTCCTACAGGTTGCGCACTTTGACTGACTGGCATTGAGTTTCTCCCCATTCTGCCTGGACACCGACATGACTCAACGTTGCAACTCCTACTACACCGCCACCCTCAACCAGGACACCGATTACCCGACGCTGCAAGGCCGGCACCGGGTTGACGTGGTGATCATCGGCGGCGGTTTCACCGGTGTCGCCACCGCCGTCGAGCTGGCGGAAAAAGGCCTGAAGGTCGCCATCGTCGAAAGCCACAAGATCGGCTGGGGCGCTACCGGGCGCAACGGCGGCCAAGTTACTGGCAGCCTGTCGGGCGACGAAGCCATGCGCAAACAGATGCGCCGGACCATCGGCAATGACGTCGACGACTTCATCTGGAACCTGCGCTGGCGCGGGCACCAGATCATCCAGCAGCGTGTGGAAAAATACGGCATCGCCTGCGACCTCAAGCGCGGCCACCTGCACGCCGCGTACAAACCCGCGCACATGGACGGCTTGCGCAAGGATTACAACGAAGCGGTGCACCGTGGCATGGGCGACGAGGTCAGCCTGCTCGATCGCAGCCAGGTACGCGACCTGCTGCAAAGCGACCTCTACCACGGCGCGATCAAGAACACCCGCAACCTGCACCTGCACCCGCTCAACCTGTGCATCGGTGAGGCCCGCGCAGCCGAAAGCCTGGGCGCGTTGATCTTCGAAAACAGCGAAGTGCTGGAGATCATCCACGGCGATGGCCTTCACCAGAGCCCCGGCGTACGCACCGCCCACGGGCACATCGACGCCAATCAGGTACTGCTGGCCGGCGACGTCTACCACAAGCTGGAACCGGGCAAGCTCAAGGGCAAGATCTTCCCGGCCATGGGCGGCATCGTAACCACCGCGCCACTGGGCGATCTGGCCAAACAGATCAACCCCGAAGACCTGGCGGTCTACGACTGCCGCTTCGTGCTCGACTACTACCGCCTCACCGCTGACGGTCGCCTGCTGTTCGGTGGTGGCGCCAACTACAGCGGCAAGGATTCGCGCGACATCGCCGCCGAACTGCGCCCGTGCATCGAGCAGACTTTCCCGGCACTCAAAGGTGTGGCCATCGATTACCAGTGGAGCTGCGCGATGGGCATCGTGATCAACCGCATCCCGCAACTGGGCAAGCTGTCGGACAACGTCTGGTATTGCCAGGGCTACTCCGGCCACGGCATCGCCACCACCCACATCATGGGCGAAATCATGGGCCGGGCGATCACCGGGCAGTTGGAGCAGTTCGACACCTTCGCCGCCTGCCAGCACATCCGCGTGCCCCTGGGCGACCTGCTGGGCAACCCGATGCTGGCTGCCGGCATGTGGTACTACCAGATGCTGGAGCGTTTGCGCTGAGGTTGTTGGCCGGCACCTTCAACATGGATGTTGCCTGGGCTGGCCCCATCGCGAGCAGGCTCGCTCCCACAAGGATTGTTTGCCGGCCTCGATATTTGTGGTCGACATCGATCTCTGTGGGAGCGAGCCTGCTCGCGAAGAGGTCGGAACAGTCAATACATCTGCCAGCAAAAAATGCTCAAACCTGCTCCACCTCGATCCCCAGCGCCCGGTAATCCTCAACATTGCCTGACGCCACATGCTGCTCGGTGATCAGCGTATGCACGCGGTTACAAGGCGCGACCACAAACGGCTCCACCGCGCCGAGTTTGTCCGCCGTGGTAACGGCAATCACATGGGAGGCACAATCGAGCATCGCCTGTTTCACCGGCACTTCATCAAAATGCAGTGAGCTTAAGCCCACCTGCGGGTGAATCGCGCACACCCCGGTAAACAGCAGATCGGCCTTGATGCCCGCCAGCAGCCGCAGGGTTTCGTGGCCGCTGGCCGACATCGTCGCCGGGTTGAGCTGACCGCCGGCGAGAATCACCTTGATGCCTTTGTACTCGGATAGCGTGATGGCGGTCATCGGCGACGCGGTGACCGCGGTAATGGCGATATCCGTCGGCAGCGAACGCGCGATCTGCAAGGTGGTGGTACCGGAGTCGAACACCACGATCTGACCGTCCTGCACCCGTCGCGCAGCCAGTTGCGCCAGATGGGCTTTCACCTCATCGGTTTCGCTGATCCGGGTGAAATAGTCCTTGCCCGTATCCCTAGGCCGCGGCAACGCCCCGCCGTGCACCCGCTGCACCAGGCCGGCACTGGCCAGTTCTGCCAGATCGCGGCGGATGGTGTCTTCGGACACCGCGAAATGCTGGCTCAACTCCGAGGCCATGACCTTGCCGTCACGTTCGAGAATCAACAGGATTTTTTGCCGGCGAACTGACGGAAGTTCGGCAGAGGAATGGTTGTCGTGCATGTTTTTGCTCGTTTGTGCGTGTAGTTGCGCGTTTAGGCGAGATTAGCCAAAGCACGGGATAAACACAAACGGGCGGCCGGGCAAACACCCCCAATTATCATTTTTTTCGATCTTTCAAATCATTACGCTGAATTTTTTATTTTCCTGTGACCTGTTCAAGATGGCGCCGTCACTCATGTTTTGGATGGAAACTTCATGAATATCAATTTTGCTTTTGCGTGCATGATCGTGGTCTCGTTCACCATTGCGCTGGTACACGCCTGATCGACAGGTCGTGAGGCGTCAAGATGTGCAGGCAGCGCCCGATTTTGCATTCACCCTCACGCTTGCGCAGGACGCTCCCCCAGCGTTTCCTGGCCACAGGCTCCCGCCTGGGGCAGCAGGCTGATTTCGACGCGTCGGTTGGCCGCGCGCCCGGATTCGCTGTCATTGCTGGTGACCGGCTGGCTGGCGGCAAAGCCCTGGACCGCAAAACAACTGTCGGGGATGTCGCCCATGCGTTGCATCCAGTCACGTACGGCAGAGGCACGCGCGTGGGAGRGCAGGAGATTATCCTGCGGGTTTCCACGGCCATCGGTATGTCCGCCAATGACGATCAGCCAGCCGGGCTGGGCCTTGATGCCGACCAGGGCGCTGATCAGGATCTTGGTCGAGCCCGGCTTGAGCTCGGCGCTCCCGGCATCGAACAGCGACAGGCTGTCCAGACGCACAGGCTCGACAATCGTTTGTGCCGGCTCAAACAGTTGCGTAATACGCCGCTCGACTGCCCCGGTGGTGCCCAACCACCAAGCGCCGCTGACCAGGCCAGCCATGGCGGCTGCCGCGCCCAGCCACAGGGCAACGCGACGCCTGGCCGGCTGCATTTCAGGCATGGGGTTGGGTGGCAAAATCACCACGGGCATCAACAGCGACGGTGCCGGTTCCCTTGGTGGCAGCGATAAGGTACCGAGCGCAACGCTGCTGCGCTGCGTACGCTGGACCAGGCTTTCGATCTGCTGGCGCAAGGCGTGCAATGCGACCAGAGGCGGTTGTGCCTGTTGATCCAGACGCTGCTGCAAACGCGCCAGTTCGGTGTCCAGCTCAAGCAATGCGGGGAAGTTTTGCGCGCTCAACGCCCTGTTGCGCAGCAACGGCTGCCATTGCACGAACAGCCAGGCCAGGATATCCAGGCGAACCGACGCCATGGGCGGCCATAAGGCCGGCCATTGGCAACACAATGACTCGATCAGCGCCACCCCCTGCGCCATGCCTTCCAGGCCGTGGCGCTGACTGCGCGCCAAGGCAAACGCAGCCGCCGTTTGCAGGTCCGCGCCGTTCCGCTCGAACAGCGTCAGACACCACTGTTCCACCCTGGCCCAGTCCACGTCGGGACAGGCCGGGTGACTCAACTTCGCCAGCTCTTGGCGCAGCGACACGAACTCACCAAAACCGCGCGGATCACCGCCCAGCCGAATACGCATTTCAAATAACACCGTCAGCCTCCCTTGCCATACAGGTTCACGATTACGACAACCATTGCTGTCGTTTCAAATGTCGCACCAGGACTTTGCCTTCCGGTGCCACGGTGGTACCGAAGGTGACTTGCTGGCCGCTTTTGAGCAGCGCATCGAGGCTGTACTCCAGATGACCCGGCAGTGTCTGCTCGAGCAACTCGATGTTCACGGTCGCCAGGCGCGGCTCGTACTTGATCAAGGTGTCCTGCATGGCCCCCATCAGCCGATGAGCCGAGCCAGGCAAACCCTGCAGGATCTGGCCCATGTCGGGAAGGCCGTAATCGGGCAGGTGTGCGAGTGCACCCGCCCGGCTGTTGAGGATGCGTCGCAGGTTATCCAGTACCGACAGCGTGTGCTGGTCCTCTTCGCTGACCTGATACAGGTCCAGGTCGCCGTTGAAGTTCTGCAGCAGCGTTTCATAGAGTGAAGGATTGAACTCGGTCATCGGTTACTCCCGAGCCAACGCGCGCAAGGTCAATCGGTTGTCCCCCAGTTCGATGATCCGCGCCCGTTCCGGGTCGAGGTCATCGCGAGTCAAGGTCAGGCGCCAGGTATTCATCTGCGTATCGGGGTTGCGGAACAACGCCACCACCGAGACAAAGTGCGCGTCCTTGTCCAGTGGCACATTCAGTTGCGCGCCTTCGCCCGGTTTGATCACCAACGCCCGGGTGTCGAGCAAGTCGCTGTCGAGCACTTGCTCGTCGCCACCGAGCAGGCTGTCGTAGGAAGCCCTCTCCAGCGCTTTGCTGTCGCTCAGTTGGTAGACCCGCACCAGCGTCGGGACCGACATTGCATTCATGTCCGTGACATCGGTGTTGATCGCGGTGCGGGCACTGAAATCCAGATGCAGGGTTTTCACCTGCTTGTAGAAAATCGACCGGGTGGCGGAGGCGGTGCCCTGCGTGACTGACTGAGTCACCCCGCAGCCGGCGAGCACTGCCGCCAGCGTCGCCAGCATCAATGAATTACCAACGGTACGCGACATGCTGTATTTCCCTGTTCCGAGTGTTCTTCGACAGGCCTTGGTAGCGCCCCAGATTGATGGTGATCGTGTCGTGCTCCGAGCCTTGCCAGGTGTCACAGCCCGAGCCCAGCATGCCGGTCATCCCCAACAGGATTGGCACCCGCCCCAACACCGGTTGCGGCAGGCTGCGCACTGGCAGCGACAGCTGCAGCTTCGCGGTGCAACGCCAGCCCAGGTACACCCGCAGCAGCACCAGCAAATCGTTGTACAACTGGCCATCGGGCAACCAGCCGCGTGCTTCGTCCTGGTCCCGGGTGAACAACGCCAGATGCAACTGGCTGTTGGCGTCGTAGCCAGTCCCCCCCAGCGGGGTACCCCGGGACAGACTCACCGGGTGACTCGCGGACAGACTCGCCGGCTGCGCCAAGGCAATTTTCTGCGGCCAGTGCGGCGTGATCCGGGCCCGCGTCCCGGGTGCGAGCAACGTCACCAACGCCGTGATGCCTTCGGCGTTACGGGTGGGCATACGCATCACACCGAGCAGCGCAAGGAACCGTGAAACCGGCGTGGCAATGCGCTTGGCCGTGCCGGGAATGCCCAGCCCGACCAGGCCAAGCAGGCATTGCGAAGTTGCATCGCTGCCGCCCGCTTCGAAGGTGGCCGGGTACGAATACTTGCGCCAGATCCGGTAGAACTGGGTGAATATCCGGTGGTTGAAAATATCGAGGAAGGCTTCCAGCGCTTCATGCCCCTCGCGGCGCTGGGCAATGTCGTCGACAAAAGTCGTCGGCAATGGCGAGTCCACGCCGTACAACCCCAGCAGGCGCGTGCGCACCGTCGCCGGGTGCAGCGGTTGATTGGCGTCGGTTTCGATGGCCTTCAGTTCACTGGCGGGAAATCCCATGCCGGGGTCGGGGCGGAACCGTACCTGGTCATCCGCCGGGTGGTTGGTGCTGCCCAGTGGCGGGTGATCCGGCAGGGCCTGTTCGAGCAACTGGCAGAAACGATACAGATTGGCCTCGGCCACCCTCCCGTCCAGCGCCTCGAGTAACCCGCTGGCTTTCAGCCGGGAATACGCTGACTGTGGTTCTCGTTCCATCGCAGGCACTTTCCAGAAGGTTGAAGGATCAGCGTGAGCTGGTTGAACAGGTGAATATCGGCGTACAGAGCGAAGAAACGATGGAGCATTTCGCCGAACAGGCTGATGTCGCCCTCGCCGGAAAAACCATTGGCGTCAAGGGTCACCTCGATGTCCACGCCGCGCAGCAGAAAACCTTTTTCGAAACGCTGCACCAGGTGGTGATTGACCTCGACGATGGCCGCCAGGCGACGACGGTTCAGCTCGCTGTCCGTCCAGTCGTACAGCGCCAGGGTGCCGCGCAGTACTTCGGCGTTATCGAGCATCGGCAGGAAATTCGAACCCAGGTGGCTGAGCACCCGCCAGTGGAACCGGTCGCGGTTCGGCGGATAACACGGCAAGGTCGGGGCGCTCAGATTGCGCACCCGCAAACCGGTCTGGGTGGAGTTGGCCAGTGTATCGAGCAAGGTGCTTTGCAATGCCTTGCGCGGCAGTTGGCCGTGGGTACCGGTCAATTGCAGGGACAGACTCTGGCTCGCCTGCAGCCGATCCTGATCAAAGCCGTCGCCGCCCAGGATCAGCCAGGTATCGTGCAACCCATTGGCGCCACGCTTGAGACGCGTATGGAAATAACGCTCGGGGGCCTCGTCGCGCAGCATGCCGCCCTTGTGACGAAAACTGCTGAATGGAACGTAGTCATAACRCTCGGCGTTCTTCGATGCGGTGACCCCATCCACCGAGTAAATTTCGGTGTGGCCGTCCTGCAGGCGCATGGGACGCAGCAGGTAGTCGGATTGCAACGGCGCAAGCGTCATCGGATCGGCTTCCAGGGTGAACAGATTGATCACCGGCACCGCATGCAGACGAATGTGTTCAGCAGTCAGGTTGAACGCTTGCGGCCACGACTCGCGCAAGACCACCTCCAGTTCGAACCAGGGCATGCCCGGTGTGATGCTCACCTGCTCCAGGCCATGGAGCGTCACGAACATGAACTTCTCGCGGAAGGTGAAATATTCCAGCAGCAACTGATACCCACTGAACGCGCTGTCGCCCTTGGGCCACAAGCGGTCCTCATCGGCGAAGCCCTTGGGTGCGAAATGGCCGGCCAGCGGATAACGCGGCGCCTCCCCCGGCAGGCGCACATACAAGGCCTGGGCATTGAGGGTCAGTGCCTGATGCAGTGAACTGGCCAATGGCGCATCGGCATTGAGGTACAGCGACAGCCGACTCAAGTCGACCTCGCTCCAGTCGCTCAACGAGCCACAGGCAAAGCGCAGGCGCAGCACCGAGCGTCCGTCGGGCTCGTGGTCCAGGCGCACCGATTCCAGGTCGATGGGTTGCAGCATCAGGTCCTGGGTAGTGGTGTAGCGACAACGGGTGCGCTGCGGCCCGATGGGCTGCGACAACACTTCGAAGCCGGCCGCGATCACCTCGCTGCGCTTCATCTGTGCCCGTTCAGGCGCCAGTTCGACAATGGCCAGCGATGGAATGGTGCGCAGGTAATGCGGCCACAACAGGCTGACCAGACCCTCGGTCAGCTCCGGCAAGTCGTCGTCGAGCTTTTCGCGCAAGCGCCCCATCAAGAAGGCAAAGCCTTCGAACAGGCGTTCCACATAGGGATCGCGCGCGCCAGGCTTGTCCAGGGCCAGTTGCGCCGCCCGGTCCGGAAAGGCTTGCGCAAACTCCTGGCCGGCTTCGTGCAGGTAGCGCATCTCGGCGTCGAAATAACGCAGTGTCAGATTGTCCATGTTAAAAAAATCCTGATGAATGAGGTTCAACCGCACAGCACCGCGGCGCGTACCGGATCAATGGCGACCAGCGCCGCGAGCAACACCTCCATGCGCTGACCCAGCGTGGTCTTGTCGGCATCACTGCGCTGCGCCTTCAAGCGTGTCAGCTTGAGCAGGCGTGCCTTGACTTCGAAATTCAGCTCCGGCTCCCAGTCCGCCAACGCCTGGCGCTGGGCCGTGGCATCCAGTTCACCCAGCAGATGCATGGCCAGGTCGCTCTTGCCACATTGCTCGGCCACTCGCGCCATCAACAGGCGCAGCAGCCAGCGCTGGCGGCCGGTATGGATGCCGGGGCGCTCGGCCAGCCAGGCCAGCGCATGCTCGACACCGTCGCTGTCGGCCTGCGCCAGTGCCTCGGCCTCCAGCGACAGAATCTCAACATCGGCAAACACCGCCGCCGGGGCCGGTGCGGGCAACCACTGCCGGGACTGATTGCCGCTGACGTGCTGACTGATCCACTCACGGGTCGTCTCGTCGGCAAAAGGCGTACCGTCGTTCCAGCTCAACACTTCCAGCCCCGGCAGGCGCTCGAGAAACATGCCCAGGTCGCGCTTGACGATGTCGGCCCAACCGTCCTGCGGTGCCGGTTGTTTGCTCAGGGCCTGGACCAGATACCACTGCAGGTCCAGCCAGAAGTGGTTGACGCCCTCGGCGAACGTCCGCTCGACCTGATCGAGCAATTCGCTCCAGCTCTGTTGCAGATACAGGCGTTTGAGTTGCGCCCTGGATTCGCCTCGAGGCGGTGACAGGCGCGTCATGCCGCTGGCGTCCTGCAGTGGTGCCTGGTGCAAGGTATCCCAGCGCAGGCTCTTCATCAGGTGGTGCGCCGCCAGCCAGCCTTGTGGCTGGTCGCGCAGATAACCTGCGAGGGTCCGGCCACTGTCCAGCAGATCGCGTCCGGACTGGATGACCGTGGCGCCCGGTGTGCTGGCCGGACTACCGGACTCACGACTGGCACTGTTCTGCGGCACCAGCGCATCCACCCCGCCGGACTGCGCCAATCGCGCGGACAACGCCCCATACAGCGCGCCCAGTTGCGGCCGTTGATCCTGCGGCCAGGCCTCCAGCCCACGCTCCAGCCAGGCCAGCGCCGCCACCGTGCGCTCCGCTTCGGCCTTGACCACTTCCGGGTACAGCGACAGGCTGTCCAGCACCTTGCCGCTGGTCAACCACTCAAGAGCCATCTTGCGGCTATTGGACCGTACGGGCAGCACGTCGCCGGCGTAACGCTCGACCAGCGCGGCCAGCAGACTCAGGCCATCGGCCAACCCCGCCTCACCATCCTTCTGCAGCCGCGCCCACAGGTAATAAGTGGCGACGCGCAAATCCTTGCAGCGCTGGCTGATCAGCTTCTGCGCCAGCTGGATCACCTCGTCGACATCCGCGCCAGAGAGCTTGTTGACCTCTTCACGCATATGCTGGAAATCATCGTCGTACCCCGGATCCTCGCCGACCGGAGACTGCGTGCTGATGGGCTGC
Source organism: Pseudomonas sp. KB_15 (assembly GCF_052114525.1). NCBI lineage: Bacteria > Pseudomonadati > Pseudomonadota > Gammaproteobacteria > Pseudomonadales > Pseudomonadaceae > Pseudomonas > Pseudomonas sp. KB_15. The sequence continues at coordinate 25,484 of NZ_JBFREX010000016.1, forward strand.
AACCAGGATTGCCAGCGATCGGCTTCGGTGCGGGCAAGTGATAGAGGGTCACGTTCGCCCAGGCAACGAGTGATCAATTTGAGCAGGCTCATGGGTAACTCCCGTTCTGCGCATAGGGCTGCGCGTTAGTGCCCTCGCCGAGAAAGATCTGCGCCGGCAACTTGAAGTCGCGCAACTTGAGCAACGCCAGCGGCCCCGCGCCGAGTTCGGTGCGCAGGTTCCAGGTCAGGTCGATGCCATCCGGCGCCTTGAGCTGCACGCGGTACTGGCTGTCGCTGTCATTCAGTGGCGTGACCCGGGCTTGTTCGAGCAGGCGGATCAAGCCCCAGGTGCCCTGGTAATCGCCGTACAGGCGCTCGCCGGCGTTGACGCTGGTCCAGGTCAGGCTGGTGCCCGGGTGGCTGCTGAAGCCTGGCCAGCTGAAGCGTTGCCAGCGCTCTTTCTGGTTGAAGTAGTGGTGTTTCTCGCCGTTGAGCACGAAGGTGGTCTGCACCACGTCGCGCACGGCTTTGCCCCGCAGCTCAAAGCTCAGGCCCATGCCGCCGTCGGTGTAGAGCACGTCGGCGAGGTGGCTGAGCTGGTTGACGGCGCTGAGGAACTGCGGGTTGAAACGCAGGCCCTGGCTGTGCCGGGCATCGGCCACCCAGCGGCTGCCCTCCTTGCGCAGCACCCCGCCCAGTTGCTGCTGCAGAAACTGTTCGATGCGCCCGGAGTCGGCGCGGATCATTTGCCCGAGCATCGGCAGCGAGGCATCGCTGCTGGTGGCGGCAAAGGGGTAGCGGCCGGCGAAGGCGCCCTGCCAGTCGTTGACGATCGCCCGTTGCCACTGGCGGTTGAGGCCCGCCGTCGACGGTTGCAGCACCCGTTGCCAGGCCTGCTCCAGCGGCTGCACGAACAGGGTCTGGCCGATCCCGTCCCACTCGGCGCCGAGGCTGGCGGCGAGCAGGCTGCCGTAGGCCTGGGTGTCGGTGAGGTCGACGCTGTGGCCCTGGAACACGCTCTGCGCCAGGGCCTGGGTCATCGCCTGCGGGCTGGGCGCGTTGCTCACTTGTTGCAGCTTCAGGCGCACCCGCGTGACCCGGTTGAGAAAGGCTTGCAGGCTCAGGCGCTCGCTGTCGTTTTTGTTTTCGGCGTCCTTGCCCAGCAGGCTCAGCAACGGCCCGAAGGTGGCGTCCAGCGGACCGCCAGGACCGCCGAGCGACTGCTCGATCGGCGGCACGCTGTCCTGGGCGATCAGCTTCTGCGCCGACTTGATCAACGAATCGCCCAGGGCCTGGCCGCGTGTGCCGGCCTGCCCCTGCCAGGCCAAGGTGTTCATCAGGGCGATCAGCGGCGACTGGCGCACGTCGCTCATCAGCGCCAGTTGATCGATCACCTCGCCGAGGCTGTCGACCGGCTGCCAGCGCAGGTGGTTGAGGAAGTCCAGCCAGGCATTGGCGTAGTCCTGGAAGTAACGTTCGGTCAGGCGCTCGCGCAGTTGCTCCGGGCTCAATTCGACAGCGAGGCTGGCGGGATTGTCGCTGAGCACCCAATCGATCTCCTCGCGACGGGCCTCGGCGATGGCGGCGATGGCCGGCCGCACCTGGCCTTCCCAGGCCTGGCGGGTGAACACGCCGGGCACTTCGGCCGATGTGGCGAACAGCGCCGAGGCCTCGGTGTCGCCGACCATCTGTGGCAGGCTCAGAGCCGGATAATGATTGGCCGCGCCGTCGAGGACGCTCTGGTACAGGCTGGCCTCGGCATTGCGCTGGCCGAGTTGACCGAGCAGCACCTGCCGGGCCTGGGCCACCAGCCGCGCGTCGGCCTCGATGCGCCAGGCCGGATGGGCCGGCAGTTGCTCGGCATAGAACTGCCACAGGGTCGGCGACAGGCCCTGCCAGAGTCCCGGCGAAACTCCGGCTCGCAGCGGTTGCGCTGCACCGAGGGTTTGCGCGAGGAAAGCCGCGTCGGCTTTTTCCGGCCACGCCAGCATCAGGTAGGCCTTGAGCTGGGCGTAGGCCACACCGGCACGCTTGCTGCGTTCGGGGCTGTCCGGCGCGAGCTTGAGCAGCGCGTTGAGTTGTTGCTGCAGAGTGGCCGCGACCGGGTCGCGCAGCAGCCGGTTATTGGCCTCGACATAACGCGGCCACAGGGTGGCCAGCAGTTGATCGTTCTGGTTCAGGCCGAAGCGCTGGTACCAGGGCGTGCCGTGTTCGACACGGTAATCCAGGCGCGCCAGTTCGCGGACCAGTTCGTTGAACGCCAGAAATTGTTCATCGACGCTTTGGGATTGTTCGAGGGTGGTCAATACGGTCTGAACCTGCGCGATCTGCACACGGTTGGTGGCGAACGACAGCAGCAGGCCGGCGCCCCACACGGCGATCAGGGCCAGGGCCGTTGCGTAGCCGATGCGCACGGCGCCCCAGCCCAGGCGGCGACGGTGCACGGCTTTGTCGCCGAGCACGCCCTCCCAGGGCGGCGTGACATGCCACAGACGCCCGGCATCTTCCGCGCCGCCCGGCAACGGCAGGCTGAACCACAAGCCGCGCAACGGCACGCTCCGGGCAAAGATACGAAATATCGGCGCCAACGCCTGACGCCAGCGGGCAATGCCCTCGACCTGCAGATCGCGGGCCAGGCGTACCAGAAAATCGTTATTCGCCGAGTCTTGCATCTGCAACCAGCCGGCGTAGCGCAGGGGTTGTACCAGGTTGTCCAGCGCGCCTTCCACCGCCTGCGGCGTCACGGGCATGGATAGCAGGCAACCGACCGGTTGGGTCGGGCGCTGGTCCTGTTTCCACTGGCTGTCGCAGACCTGCCACAGGTGCAGCGGTAGCTGCCAGCGCAGCTTGCGTGCCAGGGTTTGCAGGTGGCGTATGCCGTGTTCCATGGCGCGGGGGTCGGCGCTTTGTGGTTTGTTGAGGGCCCAGATGACGCCGTCGAGGGCACGCCAGCGACTCAGCCATTGGCACAGGTTCAGTACCCTGTCGCTGGCAGCGGTTTGCGTACTACCGCCCCAGAGCAGGACGGTGTCGTGACCTTCCAGCCAATGATGCTTGGCCAGGTCGGGGGCGATGGCGTTGATCTGCTCGGGTTCGCCGACGACCAGGAACACACGAACCTTGAACCGCCAGAGCAGGCCGTGTTGCTCGCGCAGCTCCTCGCTCATTTCTGCCTGTTGTTTTTGCGCATCAGTCTCGACGGGGGGCGCAGGCGGCAACTTCTGGGAGCCGCTCACAAGCTTGCGTATCCCGTTCTGCACAATCTGCCAGGTCAACACCGCCATGACGAACAGCAGCGTCCAGAGCAATGCGCCCTTGAGCAGCAAATCCAGCAACACGCTGTGAGTGACAGGTTGCGCTCCATTCCACAACCACCAGACCACTCCTCCCATTGCAATCAGCAGAGCCAGGACCACTGCCAGCAATAACGCAGTACTCCATGGGGATAGTTTCGGAGATTCAACTGTTTGAGTCATCGGGCTTCACAATTCCAAGGGCCAGGGTGTGATGAGGATCGTTCGCCAACCAGGCACAGGGCACCTGATGTTGCTCCACGTACCAGGCAGCCAGGGTCTGGACGACCATGGTCTGCAGGCCTTCCAGGTCGCCGAAGTTGGCATCTTGTACGTTCTGTTTGGTGTTCCAGCCGTGGAGTGACAGACTTGGCACATCCGGCTGGGAGAACGACACACAGGCTTGCGGAGGTGACGTTATCTCGCTCTGTTGCAGAGCACGCTCAGCCACCGTTGGCAGAAGTTCAGTTTCGGCGTCGAACCATTCGCCTCGAGAAAAACGCAAGCCACCTTCCTGGCCGAACAGCCAAAGCACCGCGGCCTCCCCCGCCGGCAGGCGACTGTCCGGCCGAGCCGGCAAAGTTTGGCAGCCGGCACAAAGAATTCGTGCATCCGAAGGGGCGCCCTGCATTCGGTCTATGATCGAATCCAGGCTATCAATCCCCTGCCAGGATTCGGGTTGCTCGGGCAGTTGAACCTGCGCAAAGGTTTTCCCCATCTGCTCGACAAAGGCTTGCCAAGCCGACAGGGACCCTTGCCAGTAGCAAGCCAAAGGCTGTAATGGGCCCGGCTCAGGTCGTTGTGCCTGCCACTGTAAAACCAGTAACTTCGCCAACTGCTATTCGCGCTCGACGACCTCGTCACCGAACACCTGAAGCAGGCGAATCGTCGCACCGTCCGGCGTCATTGCAGGTGCCGGGGGTTGGTGGTCCGCACTGAACAGGGCTTGCCTGTGCTCCGGATCGCTGCTGCCTCCCCCCACCAACACAGCCTCGATCAGCGCCACCGTCTGGCGATGGCGTACCCACCAGGCTTGTTGTATCTGCTGGGACGTTTCGGCATAGCATTGCGAATTGTGGCGATTGAGTCGGTAGAACAACACACGCAACAGAAATATCAGTAGCCATGGCGCCAACACGCTCGCAATCAGCAGAAATCGCATAACTGGATTGTAAAAAGATCCAAAGTCCAGCTGCATAGCGCCAGCGCACGCCAATACAAACAGACCTGCGCCGATGGCATACCACCATGGAAAATCAGGCGCACGTTCCAATGGATAGGGATCGAATTTCGGAGCCGTATTCATGAGGACACCAGCGCATCGGGCATTGAGCTGACCAACGTGCATCCACACCTGCAGCGATGGCCATCCAGTGCCGCCGGGCGACCGTCGTAATGCAGCAGATCGCTACCCTCAGCGATCTCGGTTGGGCCGTGCAGGTTGCAGCGCACGGCATGGCCCTGACAGGCAACGGGCTTGCCGTAACACTCGTAAAGCCCCTCCAGCACTTCGCCTCCATATTCGTGCAGCGTGTCTCCCTGACGTATTACCGGCTTCATTGCTTCACCTCTCGAGTGTTGATGCAGATTAATTTGGGCATGACTGCGGCTGCGGCAAATGCAACGGGGTCTTGATCGGGTATTCGGGGCTGCCGTAGGCGTAGCAGGAGGTGGTGACCTGAAGCTCGTCGCAGGGTAGGAAGTGCACGGTGAGGCCGCAGGTTTTTTGGCCGGTGTAGTCTGGGATGGGGACGACTTTGGTGTGCTTGCGTTTTTGTGCATCGATTTTGTCGAGCCATGCATCGTATTTTGCCTCGTCAGCAAAACCGGGGAAATCATCGGAATAAGCCACCCCAGTCTCCCAATCAACACGCACCATCATCCCCGGTTGCCACCGCGACGGTGCGACGTAACAACACCCCCCACCCCCGCCCTGGTACGGCCCGATAATGTCGATCCCCGAGCGACCATCAACGCTGAAGCGGTTGATCACCCAGTGGGTGTGATTGACCGCTTCAAGCGTGCCGGCCTGGGCCCCTTGCATGAGCATGGCGGCGACCAGCCCACCGAGGACGCCCATTCGTGCGCGGCGCGAATTGAGCTTGCCTCTGGGGGTTGCTTTTTTTATTGAGTGTCGAAAAACCGGATCAAACCTGCCCATCGTTCACCTCACCAACCTTGGCGTAAAAGTCTTCCCAGATGGCATCGATGGCCTGGTGGACCTCGGCCAGGCGTTGGGGATCCGTCAGTGGTGGCTGCTGTGCACGGGCAGTGTCAGTGGCAGGCCGAGCAGTGGCATCCGCCAGGGTTGCGGCATCGTTTTCACCGTACAGCGCCAAGTCCCTTTTGCCGGTATCACCAAAAAACACCATGCGCTCGATGAAGTAACTGCCGAAGGGTTCTCGCCCCATCAGCTCGTAGAGAAACCAGGCACGAGAATCGTGGACCTGATCGTCGAACAGCGCGCGCAGCAGTCCTTCTGGTTGAGCGGCGTTGCGGCTTTCGTCGACGTTGCCGCGAAAATTTTCATTGAGGTGGTTTCTCTCGTATTGCGGTGGCGGGAACAACTGGCTGACCTTTAGTTGTCCTGCCGCTTTCATCTGCTCGCGCTCTGCCCGCGCCACGGCGGTGATCACACTCGGGAGCAACACCGGAAAGAGCACCAGTCTTGCCACACTTGCCGCAGGGGAAGCCTGCACGCCAATGCGACGGTAGTGCGCACTGAACTCTTCAGCCGCTTCGCGCAATTGGGTTTGCGCCATGTCGGCATCGAAGTCCGGGAGTCCGGGCTCCAGAGGTTTTTTGGGGGTACCGGAGATGCGTTCGCGGGTCTGTTGTTGCTTACGGCGCGTTTCGACGGCAGCCTGTTTTTTGTTGTGTTTTTCCTTTGCCTCTTTGCGGACGGTTTTATCGGCCTGGGTATCGCTGGCCTGACGGTAGAAAGGCGTTTCCAACAAACTGGCAAAGGCGTAGCGGTCGATGCGCCAGGCGGTGATCCAGGCCAATTGATCGCGAACGGCTTGTTCCAGGGTGTCGTTGGCCGGGATGGGGTGGTAGCGTTCGGTCTGTTCGATGGACAGGGGTTGGGAAACAGATGGAAGCCCCAGCGTTAGCTGGCGCCAGGCGTTAAAGCGGTGGACGAGAGTTGGAGCAACGATGAACTCAAGCACCACATCTGGTTCCATCGCTCTCCAAAGCTCATCGCGCAGCGTTATTGGCAAAGCATCCTTTGGTACTTTTAACGGTGCACCATGCACGAAGGCATCGGCATAGAGGTCGTGCAAAGCTATCTGCGACAGCAGCAGACCATCGCCTTCGATGTTGTCCTTGCTAATGGCTTTGCCCTGATCTCCGGGCGGATACCCCCCTCCTTGATCGGAATGTACCCCCGGATAAATCACTTCCTCACAATTGACCGGGTACTCACCGCTCGCACGCCGGATCGACTCCAACGGAAAACACAATCGCTGCTCATGGCTGGCCACCAGATGCAGACAGCGCTTGACCAGCTCGCCACCGGGCAACTGCTGATTGCCATCGGCCCAGCTCATATGCCCGTTCGCCCCCGGCACAATATCGGCAAGACCCACCGAAGCCACTGTATCCAGCAACCCCAGGTACTCCACGCTGACGGGCAGTGTCAAATCCATTAGCGTCAGCGACGGCGTCGATGCCTCACCCGATAACAGCTGGTTCAAGCCACTGACAAATGCCCGCGCCGCTGCCGCGCCGCGGGAAAAACCATAGACATACAGCCGGATGCCCAACAGCTTCGACATGCCGGGCTGCGGCTGACTCAAGGCAATGCGCAGCGGTTTGGCGATGGCCGCGAACTGTTTGTTGAATTCGCGGTAACGGTTGCCGAAGCCACTCGCCCATTCGACGCCCGACAGGGTGCCCATGGCCTTGACCGAGGCCATCAGGCTGGCGTCGTCCAGCCGTGGCAGGCCCAGCGCGCGGCGCAGGGCATCGATGATCATCAGCAGGCCCCAGCTGATCCGCTCCTCGCCGTATCGGGCGACGCCCAGCCCCAGAAAGGTGTAATCCAGGTCACCCACTTCCGCAAAAGGTGTACCTACACCGGGCATGTAGTATTTGTAATACTGGCCATAGCCCGTACCCGCCGCATCGACCAACCGCCGGGCTTTGTCGCTGTGCGCAGTGCCGCCGGCATGGCCGTCGCCTATAGTCGCGCGAAACAACCGGGCAATATTGGTCGGGTGCGGGATGGCGGATTCGTACAGGTCGTTGTTGAGGTTGTTGCCGGTGCCGTCGAAAAACAGACTGATGTGCAAGGTCTTGCTACACGGCGCCATCACGCGGCGGCCGGCGGCCAGGCACAGGGCGTCATGGTAGTCCCGCTCCGGCTGGCGCTGACGATGGAGGTTTTGCTGAACCTGCTGCGCTCGGCGAGGCAAACGCCCCTCCAGCGGGAACGCTGGCAGATAGCAGACGCTGGCATGTTTCACTTCGGGCATGATTGAGGCTCCGGCAGGTGCAGTGGTGTCTTGATCGGGTATTCGGGATTGCCGTAGGCGTAACAAGAGGTGGTGACCTGAAGCTTTTCGCAAGGCAGAAAATGTACGGTGAGGCCGCAGGTTTTTTGGCCGGTGTAGTCTGGGATGGGGACGACTTTGCTGTGACGGCGCTTTTGCGACTCTATTTCTTTCTTCCAAATCAAAAAATTATCCCAATCGCCAAATCCGGGAAAACCCTCTGAACTACCGGCTCCAGTCTCCCAATCAACACGCACCGTCATCCCCGGTTGCCACCGCGACGGAGCAACGTAACAACACCCCCCACCCCCGCCCTGGTACGGCCCGACAATGTCGATCCCCGAGCGACCATCAACGCTGAAGCGGTTGATGGCCCAATGGGTGTGATTGACCGCTTCAAGCGTGCCGGCGTGGGCGCTTTGCACGAGCAACAGGCCTACCAGCGTGCCGAGCATGGCGACGCGAAAACGATGGTTTATGAATGTGCGCATGAGGTTCATTTCCTGGGTTCGCTGGGCAGGGGCACGCAGGCGTTGCGCAACCGATCGAGGGTGTAGGCTTCACGCTCAGTGGTGGATATCAATCCGGCCTGGGTAGCCTCGAGCATGGCTGCGTAGCACGTCTGAAACTGCTGCTCGGCACTCAATTGCGGCGGCAATGCCTCGCCAAGATTCACCATCGCCGAGGTGGCATCGCTGGCACAGCCAAGGGTTTCCAGCTGGCTGTCGCTCAGGACGATGGGGCGCCGTTCTTCTGGCCATGCAGGTTCATCGCAGGCACCCGCCAGCCGCTGGGGAAGGCCATCGCGATCCAGCCAGCTCCAGAACACCGCCGGGCGTAGCAGAAGGCGTTGCTGATTGGGTTCAAGCACATGGCTGAACAACAACGGGAACAGGCGCGGGTCGTAGTAGCGCAGCAGACCCGGATATCCGCCGCTCTGTGCTTCCAGGCATCGACCAAGGTATTCGGCCAGCGCCTGGAACGGCCAGTTGGAGGCCAGCACCAGCAATTGCGAGCGCCCTTTCAGGGCTTGCATCAGGCCGATGAGCCATTGCCGTTGCAGGGGGACCGCCAGATCAACCCGCACCAGCAACGGCGCCAGCTCCTCGGCACCGGCCTCCGGCAACTCGCTGAACAACGAGTGCCAGGGCAGCGAAGGTTCGACACTGAGCACGCTGCCGAGCATCGGCGCGTTGCTGGCGGCCTGGTCAATGATGATGTCCAGGCAGGTAATGGAAGACTGGGCACAGCAAGCTTCCAGCAGTTCGATCCAGGTATCGCTTCGGACAGAGGTCATGCCTGTGCCCCCCTGGGTACGAAGCCCAGCGCGGCGGCCTGCGCCCTCTTCAGGCACTCCTTGCACACCGAACCGGGCAATTCGGGAAGCGGGAAGTCCTCACTGGTCGGGGGATTGATCCGGTGCTTACCCTTGACGCAGATCAAGCCCGGGCCGTGAATCTGTATCTCGCCTTCCTCCGTTATCCGGAAGTAAGCGCCACCACACGCGAGGGTGATGCTCTTTTGGGCAGTCAACTGCAGATGCCCCTGCACCGACTGCATCGTGATGTCCTGCTGGGCAATCAGATTCATCAGATCGCCGTGGGATTCGATTTCCAGCGGGCCCTTGCCGGAGACCAGGCGCATGCCTTCCTCCTGGCTCAACAGGGAAATGCTTTTCCTGGCGTGTGCCGACAGGCGCTGGTCGGCGGCGAGGTTGATTTCGTCCTGGCTTTGCAGGTACATCGCGTCGCCGCTGCTGAACAGCAGGCTGGCCGGCGTGACCGCAGCGATGCCTTTGGGTGCGCTGAGGAGGATGGCCGGGGCGGACAGGTCCTTGGCGTCCGCTTGTAGTTGGTGCAGACCGTCGATGGCAGGCTGTCGGCTGTGGTGGGCTTGGGCAATGGTTTGCCAGTCGGCGATTTGCTGCTTAGCCCCTTCGATAAGGTTGGATGCTGGCTCCATGCCCAGGACTTGCCCCTGCGCCTTGGCCTGCTCATCGGCACTGATGAACAGGCCTTTGCCGCCACGAATGGCGCCCCACTCATCCGTCCTCAGCTCAAACCCTTCCCCCCGCTTCTGCTTTTTGCCATCCACCAGATGCCCCAGATTCAGCTGGCTCTTGCCSCCAWACTCGGTACTGAGCTTGACGTGCTCCTCCCCTCGCCGGTCTTCCATGCGCAATTTATTGTTGGCCGGGGTGCGCAGCACGTTGCGGGTGTAGTCGCGCTTGCCGAGGGTCACGTGGTCGGGGTGCTGGTCGTCGTGCAGGGCGTGGGCGATGTAGGGTTTGTCSGGGTCGCCCTGTTCGAAGGCGATCGCCACTTCGGTGCCGCAGATCAGCGGCAGGTGCAGGCCGTGGGTGTCGCCGGCGTAGGCGCGGGCCTGGCGCAGCCATTTGCTKKCCTGGCCGGGTTTCCAGGTGTCGCGGTCGAAGAGGAATTTGACCCGGTAGCGGCCTTCCAGGTCGATGTCGGCGTAGGGGTCGTTGGCCTTGGGGCTGGTGACCCGYGCCGGSAGGGTGCCGGCGATTTGCGGTTTGGGCGGGATCGGCGGRCGRAAGCACAGGCGTTCGGCGTAGGGCATGGCCTGGAARTGGCATTCGAAGCTGCGGTCGCGGGCGGCGTGGGTGGTGAGGCCGGTGAGCACCGCGCCGGGGGCGAAGGCCTGRGGGGCGCCGCCGCTGATGTTCAGCACCTGGCCGGGGGCCAGGGTGGCGCTGCTGCTGGTGCCGCTGAGGTGRGTCTGCTGGTTGAGGTARCGYTCGTGGCGCAGRCGCGCGTAGAAGWARCCGCTTTCGCTGAGCAGGTCTTCGTCCTGGTGGTAGGCGTTGCCGAGCACGCKGTAGGGCTCGGCGTAGTGGTAGGCCTCGCCGTAGGTGTGCGGCGCGCCATGGGCGGCCGGCTCGCCGCGGGTCTGGTCGACTTCGCCGTCGAGGTGGGCGCGGGCGTCGCGGGGGTGATAGGCGCGCACACTGACCTGCTGTTCCACCACCTGGTGGCGGGTTTGCAGGGCCCAGACGGCGTCCTCGCCGCTGCTGCTCAGGCCGGAGGGCGAGCGCATCGGCAAGGCGACGTCGAACTGGTAGCCGCGCTGGTCGTCGCAGAACTCGACGACGTCGATGTTCAGGCGCTGGTCGCTGGTGCAGCGGTACCAGATGCCGACCTCGGCSAGCAGCCGGGTGATGAAGKCCAGGTCGCTTTCGTTGTACTGCATCACCTGTTCGCGGCGCGGGTACTCGCGGTGCAGGCGGAAGAAGAAGTCCTGGCCGAGAAAGCCGTGGCGGTTGCGCAAGATGCTCTCGACGATTTCCGGCACCGATTGCTGCAGGTAGAGGCGCGTTTKCYGGCCGCGGGCGAGCCGTCCCAGGCGCGGTTGCAGGGTGATTTCGTAGCGCGCTTCGTCGACCGAGCCGGACAGGCGTTGGCAGCCGCTGATCACGCCGWAAAACGTGCGCAGCGSTTTGRCCGGYTTGGGCACTTCCCAGGCCATCACGGGCACGGTGGACGGCGCGGCGTGCAGACTGAACTGGGCGTATTGGCCGAGCAGTTGCCCGGCGCCGAGGTCGAGGTGGCTGGCGGTGAATTCGATGGTGTAGGTGAACGGCTGGCTGAGGTGTTCTTCGCCCTTGAAGGCAAGGACGTCGAGGGCGGTGTCGAGGCCGTCGACTTGCAGTTTGTGGCGGCTATGGTCGAAGAAGGTGCGCAGTGCGGTGCTCATGGTCAGGCTTCCGTGGCAGTGGATGACGACGCGTCCTGTGCGTCGGTAAATTGCAAGGTGATGCCCTCGTCGTCGCTGTAGCCCAAGGTCACGCCGAGGGCTTTGTGCTTCGCGGCCTGACGTTGCAGGAGCTGTTGGCTGAGGACCGGAAGAATCTGCTGATTGAGCAGGCTGTCGATGTTGCGTGCACCGGTGTCAGGCAGCAGGCAGGCGGCGACCAGTGCGGCGTGGAGTCCATCGTCGATCTGGCAGGTCAGGCCGTAGTGGCGTTGCAGACGCTTGGCGACCCGGGCGAGCTTGAGCCCGACGATGCGCTTGAGTGCATCGGCCAGCAGCGGGCGGTAGATCAGAGTCTGAAAGCGGGCAAGCAAGGCCGGCTGGAAGTGCTCGCGCAGAATCGGTCGCAGCCATTCGTGCAGCGTGTTGTCGGAGGCGTCGGGGTGTTCCTGCAAACCGCTTTGCAGTTCATCGCTGCCGAGGTTGGAGGTCATCAGAATGACGGTATTGCGAAAGTCGATTTCGCGCCCTTCGCCATCGCGCATGAAGCCACGGTCGAACACTTGATAGAACAGGTTGAGCACGTCGCGGTGGGCCTTCTCCACTTCATCCAGCAACACCACGCTGTAGGGTCGCTGGCGCACCGCCTCGGTCAGCACGCCACCCTGGCCGTAACCGACGTAGCCCGGTGGCGAACCTTTGAGCTGGCTGACCGTGTGGGCTTCCTGGTACTCGGAAAGGTTGAGGGTGATCAGCGACTTTTCGCCGCCGAACAGGCAGTCCGCCAGCGCCAGTGCGGTTTCGGTCTTGCCGACGCCGCTGGTGCCGACCAGCAGGAACACACCCAGCGGTGCCTGTTCATCGGTCAAACCGGTCTTGGCCGCGCGCAAACGCTGGGCCAGAGCACCGAGGGCATGTTCCTGGCCAATCACCCGCTCGGCCAATTGCTGTTCCAGGGCCAACAGGCTGGCCTGTTCGTCCTTGAGCAGGCTGCCCAGGGGCACGCCGGTCCAGTCGGCGATCACTTCGGCGACGCTGCGCGCATCGACGTCCAGAGACAGCATCGGCCGGTTGCCCTGGGCCTGCAGCAGCCGTTGCTGTAGCTGCGCGCAGAGGTCGCTGCACAGTGGTTCGGCCTGCCGTGCGTCAAGCAATTGCCGGGTCAGGTCGAGTTCATGACGGTATTGGTCCAGCAGATCGTTTTGCTGTTGCTGCAGTTCGGCCTGTTGTTCGGCGATCAACGTCAAGCGTTCGCTGGCGGCGCTGCCATTGAGTTGCGCGTCTTGTTCAAGCGCCTGCTGTTCCAGCGCCAAGGCGGCGTGCCGGGCCTTGAGCCGGACCAGCACCTGGGGTTCGCAGTCGAGGCTCATGCGCACGCGTGCGCTGGCCGTGTCGAGCAGGTCGACGGCCTTGTCCGGCAACTGGCGGCCCGTGAGATAACGCCGCGACAGGCTGACGGCGGCCTGTACCGCCGCGTCCTGAATGTGCACGCCGTGATGGCTGGCATAGCGCGCCTTGAGACCGCGCAGCATCAGGCAGGCGCTGGCGTCGTCCGGCTCGTCGACCTTGACCACCTGGAAGCGCCGCTCCAGCGCGGCATCACGTTCGAAGTACTGTTTGTATTCGCTCCAGGTGGTCGCGGCGATGGTGCGCAATTCGCCACGGGCCAGGGCGGGCTTTAGCAGGTTCGCGGCATCCGCCCCACCTGCCTGGTTACCGGCGCCGATCAGGGTGTGGGCTTCGTCGATGAACAGCAGCACCGGGTTGGCCGATTGCTGCACAGCGTCGATGACATTTTTCAGACGTTGTTCGAATTCACCTTTGACCCCGGAGCCCGCTTGCAACAGGCCCAGGTCAAGGGTGCGCACGCTGACCGACTTGAGGCTGTCCGGAACGTTGCCTTCGGCGATGCGCAAGGCCAGGCCTTCGACCAGCGCCGTCTTGCCCACGCCGGGCTCACCGACCAGGATCGGATTGTTCTTGCGCCGGCGACTGAGGATGTCGATGACCAGGCGGATTTCATCGTCACGCCCGTACACCGGGTCGATCTGCCCTGCCCTCGCCTTGTCGGTGACGTCCTGGGTGAATCTGTCCAGCACCGCTTGCAAGGCATCGTGCTCGCCACCGTTGGGGAGCGGCGTCACCGGGAGCAGGTCCAAAGCGCTTTGCTGTTGTACCTGCGGGCGCTCCTCGGAGTGATGGTCGAGCAAGGCAAACAACTGCTGCAACTGGATTTCGCTGAGGCCCAGTATTGACCAGGCCGCTTCGCAAGCCAGCAGGTCCGGACTCTCCAGCAATGCGCCGAGCAGGTGTGCCGAACGCAGGTTGTCGTTACCCTCCAGCGATGCACGCAGCCAGGCCTTCTCGATGAGTTTTTGCAACTTGCCGCACAACTGCGGCTTGCCCTGCACGCTGCGCGGCAGCGTGTCGAGATGATCGAGCAAGCCGCGCCAAAGCGCATCCATGTCCCACTCATGGCGGCGCGCAATGAGGGTCAGGTCGCCCTCGCCTTGCTCCAGCAACTTGAGCAGCCAGTGTTCGATGCTGATTCGGCCATGGGCACGGCTTTGACACAACGAAGCCGCCGCGCTGAGCGCTTGTGCGCAGTAAGGATTGAGTCGGCGAAGCAAGCGCGTGGAGTGATGGGGCATGGGGAAACATCCTTGTGCTGGAAGTCCAGCCTGTGGTCGGTTTTGACCAGGTAGAGTGTCTGGATGGGCTGGGTTGAATGTCCGCGAGCAGACGCTCAACCGAGCACACCGGAACCAGCAGGCAGAAGCCTGCCTGCTGGTCGTCCAGCGTTACCCCCTGTGGCGTTCCTTCCACGAATCATCGTGCTCGATGTTGCCGTCCTTATGGAGCCAGGTGATTTTCTCGTACCGCAACTCAACCTGTTCCAGATGGTTGTACTTCGCTTTCGTCGAATCCTTGATGTCGTGCATTTTCGAGGAAACTTTTACCACCTTGACATTTTCAAGCGTGGTGACGAAGAACTCGACTTCCTGACCGGCCTCGTTGGTTTTATACAACTTGAATACAGCCTTTTTAAAGGTCTGGCCGGTGGTTACCGCTTTGTAAAGGTAGGGGCTGGAAGCATCGACTACCTTGGTAAACGTGTAAGGCGCATGGACCCGTGCGCCGGTCAACTTGCCGGTGTTGTCATCGGTGGGGACGGACACGTCGTGATCCTGACTGACTACTTCGATGCTGCCTTCGCGCCCTTGCACGTCGCTCGAACCTTTAACGTCCGCGCCGCCGTCATCTGTCAGCCACAGGTGTATGGGAGTTGCCATGTGAAGCTCCTTATCTCAGAACCAAAAATGCCGCTTTTGCGACAGGGGGGTGTACGTCGGCTCCGACCGCGGGAAGCGCGCAGGCCCCCACTTCCGGCACCAGACGGATATCGACGCGACGGTTGGCTTGACGCCCCGCCTCGGTGTCATTGCTGGCGATGGGCTGGCTCTTGCCAAAGCCCTGCACGGCGAAACAGCTGTCGGGGATGCCACCCATGCGTTGCATCCATTCACGCACCGCCGCCGCGCGGGCACGGGACAACTGCAGATTGTGTTCGTCGCTGCCCACGGCATCGGTATGCCCGGCGATAACGATCAGCCAGCCGGGCTTGGCCTTGATGCCGACCAGGGCGTCGATCAGTACCCTGGTCGATTCCGGCTTGAGTCGGGCGCTGGCGCTGCTGAACAGCGACAGGCTGTCCAGGCGTACGGTTCGCGCCGCGCGTGCCGGCATCGGGCTCGTCGACGGTTGCCTGTGGTTGGCGATGGTCGACAGCAGCCCTGCGCGCAATTGTTCGCCGCGATACAGGCCAAGGCCCAGCGCCAGGGGCTCGCCCTGACGGTAGTAACTGTCGAGGCGCACGGCGTCCTCGCGCAGCACGCTCAAAGCCTCTTCCCGTTGGGCGAATTCGGGTTGATCGCGACGCTCCGTCGGGGCAATGGACGCATAACGCCGCAGGTCATCACTGACCTGACGCAGCAGCAGGGTGTTCTGCCAGGCCGAGCTGGTCAGGGCGACAACGGCGGCTACCGCGAACAGCCACAAGGCGATCACGCTTGCGCGACGCATCGGCAAACGCTGAGCCTGTAGCGGCAGCAGATTCAGCAAAGGATCAGGGAACGGTAACGACGCATCCAGCGCTTGCACCTGCGCATCCGCGTCCGGCAGCCCGGTCTTGCCCCGCAGCCATTGCCGCCACAGATTACCGGTCATCATCCCGGGCAGTGTCGGTACGAAGGTACTGGCGCAAACCAGCGGCAGGCCGGCAGGATGGCGACCTTCACGGCTGGCGAAGTGCGCCAGCACATATTCATCCAGCCAGGCAGCAGCACTGTTGAGCTGGACGCTGGCCTGCAACCGCCGAGTGTGAGTTGCATTTTCAGCGGGCAGCCGATGCCAGTCGCTGGGGCCAAGGCACGTCCCCCCTTCACGAATGTTGCAGGTATCCTGGCCGGCTTCCCAACTGAACCAGGCCCCCTTGCTTGCCGAAGATTGCAGGTAGCTGACGAGCATCAGCGGCAGTGCAATGCCACGTTGTCGAATCAGCCCGGCCTGGTGATTGAACGTGCGCACTTTGCCGGCCAACACCGCGGCATCGGTGTGCTCGCACGGGTTGACAATGAACATCAGGCTGAGCTGGCCAACCCACTCGGGACGCAGGGCCAGGACACTGTCAGTCAACCCCGGAAGCTGTTCCGCACGGGAGACCCGCAGGTAACAGCCCTGCTCGGTCATGTGCAACGCCGGATGGTCGTTGCACGCTTCACCAAAAAGGCCGGCCAGGCCATCACCACACACCAGTACCACTGGATGACGATACGCCGCCGGTGGCAACGCCAGGTTGTCGACCGGACCGAGTAACTGCCGTTGACGTGCAGCCCGGACACAGGCGAGCGCAACGCAACCGACAACGATCATGGCTAGGGCGACACGGCCCCATCCGCCAAGCGGGATGATGGCCAGCAGCATCAGGGCCAGTGCACCTGCCCACAGCCAAAGCCCTTGTTTGAGTTTGAGCGTCATTGGCTCCACCTCAGGCTTGCGCGGATAACAGCGTCGCAACCAGACCACTCAACAGCTGGTCGAGCCCGTACCAGACACCGACCAGCAACAGACTGGCAGCCAGGACGTTGACCAGCGGCGAGCGCAACCAGCGCAGCGCCATTGCTCCATGGCTGGCGCTGAGGGGTGCGGTTAATGCCTGACGTAGCTTCAGCGGGGCGACCCGGGCATTCAGGTCGGCCAGCAGTTGTTCGCGCTCGGGGTCATTGTCATCGCGATAACGGCCACGAAAATCCAGGGTCAAAACCCGCTGAAAGGTCGTCAGCACATGCAGGTCCGGCGCGGGTTCACGCAGTACCTCGCGCATGTCCTCGTACAGGAATTCCCCGGCCTGGTGGCGATTGAAAAACTTCGCTTGCAAGGGTTCACTGGCCCACCGGGAATGTTCATCGTTGTTGGCGCGGTTGAGCATGGTTTCATCCAGCAGCGCGCATTGAGCGTGGCTGATATGGTCGATACTGCGCTGTGCCAGGCCGGCATCCATGAGCCGCTGGCGAACGTGCTCGACCTGCTTTACGCAAAGCGCTTTGACCTCATCGCTGTTTTGCGCCGAGGCCCCTTGCCGCAACTCGACCACCAGCAGGTAGCTGTCTTGCAACAACGAGTCGATGTCTACCGTCATTGCGGCCTGTTTTTTCGCTTCGATCAGGTTCATGCGCGCAGTACCGCGAACAGTTCAAGTTTCACCTCGGCCAGGGTGCTCGGGACGTAGAAGGCACAGATGCCCTGGTCCCGAATGGCTTGCCCCTTGGCATGGTTGAGATCAAGGGCGAAGTACTGATTTTCCAGACGCAGGGGGATGGCCGCCGGTACATGGCTGAGGGACTGCAACGGCACGCCATCAAGCGCGGCATTGACCAGGTGATCGACTTCATCCGGCGTACCAATCTTGCACAGTCGCGGGAACTGACTCTGCAATTGCACGGCTGGCAAGCGGCAACGCACCGACAAATAGAAGTCGGCGCTGTCGGGCTCGCGCAAACGGGCGTCGTCAAGTCGGACCTGCCAACGGTTGGCTGCGCTCTCTTCGAGTGTCAGGGCGATGACCCGGGAAGGCAGACTGGCCTCCAGCAACGTGGAGATCATGCGCAACAGCGGCGGGAACACACTTTCCAGGTGTTCGTGGTGGTAAGGCGGAATCTGCTCGACATCGTGTTCGAGAGAAAAGGTCAGCAGACTGCCGGCCAGTTTTGTCAGCTCCAGATAGACTTGCTCGGGATGTCGCGCAGGCCAGGCCTTGAGATCGGCCAATACCGGCTGGTAGGTGTTCAAGGCATTGAGCAACCAGAACAACGATACGTCGGCCACGGCAAAGTCGGCCATTCGCTGGTTACTCTCCCGTCGCATGCCCATCAGCCGCTTACGCTTGGAGGACAACTGGGTCAACAGGTTATCCAGTTGCGTCAACAGCCCCGGGTGCGCCGCGAAACTGAGCAGCGGCGGTACATAGTCAGGATCAAGGCTCCAGGCACCCTGCCCGTCACGCACCAGGCGCGCGATCGGGCAGGTCAGGTAATCACCGTTCTCGTCGTGATCGAAGCGCAGGCTCAGCAGGTGTTCCAGTACGCCGATCGATTGCACTTCATCGGCGTAAATGTCCTGTACCTGACGCCAGTCCTGGCGATACCGGGTCGGTCGATCGGCCTTGTCGGCGTCGAACAGGCAGTTGTTGCCATTGGCCTGTTCCAGTGGCAAAGCCAGGACCAATGTCGCCGCCTGAATATCGTCGGACAGCAGGCGCGACAGCTCCAGACCGTGGGGCAGTCGATCGACATGGTCGGAGTCGATCATGGTGCCGTCGGGCATGCGCAGGCACAGGCGAGTGGCCTTGAGCTTGCCCAGGCGCAGTGCTTCCAGGTCAAACGCGACGCCCTGGACGCCCCAGGGGTGCACCAGGGATAGATGAGCCAGACGCTCATTGGCCCAGGCTTCCCAGCGTGCCTGCTGCTGGAATTGCTGCGGGGACAGCAATGCCCCCGCGGCCCACAAGGGGCGGTCGATTTTCATGAGGTCGAATCCCTGCGCAGTGGTTTGGGTTTGGACAGGACTCAGGCTTTTGCCTTGGGCATCTGCGAAACCAGAGACAGGTTGACGTCCATGCCTTCCACCTGGAAATGCGGCACGGCATACAACTTGACGCGGAAAAAACCCGGGTTGTCCTCGATGTCTTCGACGCTCACCCTGGCAGCGCGCAGCGGGTGAGAAGCCTGCAAGTTGTCGCCCGGATCCTTCATCTCGGTCACCAGCCCACCGACCCACTTGTTCAGTTCCAGCTCCAGCAAACGCCGGTCCTTGGTGGTCCCGATGTTTTCGCGCTGGATCAGCTTCAGGTAATGGGCAATGCGTGACAGCAGGAAGATGTAGGGCAGGCGCGCATTGATCCGGCTATTGGCGGTGGCCTCCGGGGTATCGTACAACGCCGGTTTCTGCGTGGAGTTGGCCGAGAAGAAGCACGCGTAGTCACGGTTCTTGTAGTACGAGAGCGGGATGAAGCCGAGGTTGGCGAACTCGAACTCGCGAGTCTCCGCAATCATCACTTCCGAGGGAATCTTCACCTGATTGCCAGTGCCCAGATCGTACAAGTGGATCGGCAGACCGGTGACCGCGCCGCCAGACTGCGGACCGCGGATCTGTACACACCAGCCGTTGGCGATGAAGCTCTTGACCATATTGGCAGCGAAGGCAAACGAGGCGTTGGTCCACAGGTACTTGTCGTGGTCCGGCCCCTTGACGCTTTCGATGTAGTTGAAGCTGCGCACCGGTACGGTGTCAGGGCCATACGGCAGACGGCCCAGCACTCGGGGCATGAGTAAGCCGATGTAACGGGCATCGTCGCTGTCGCGGAACCCTTTCCACTTGATGTATTCGGCACGGTCAAAGTAGTTGCCGATGTCCTTGATGGCAGCGACTTCATCCATCGAGCGTTTGCCAAAGAAGGCCGGACCGACGGAGCCAATGAAGGGCATGTGCGCGGCTGCCGAGACTTTGGAAATATTGCGCAGCAAGGCAATGTCCTGCGGGCTGCGGTCGAACTCGAAGTTGGAAATGGCAGCGGCGATCGGCTCACCACCCGGGGTGTCGTACTCCTGGGTGTAGGTATGCACATACAGACCACTTTGCGCGATCTCCGGTGCATCCTCGAAATCCTGGACCAGGTGACCCTTGCTGACATCAAGCAATTCGATGCGCACGTTCTGGCGGAAATCGGTCTGATCGATCAACGATTTCACACCGCGCCAGGTGGACTCGACTCGCTGGAAATCCGGGTGATGCATCACGGCGTCCAGTTGGCGGCTGATTTGTGCATCCAGCGATGCAATATGTTCATCCAGCAGTGTCTTGTCCAGACGCCGGACTTTGCGTGAAGACTGTTTGATCAATTTCAAAAAAACACTGACAGCGGCAGTCACACGTTCATCGACAGAAACGTCCGACAGTGCCTCGGAACTTTGAAACACTTCAATTTCGCCCAGCACTTTTACCGGGTTGAGATTGATCTTGCCAAACAACGCGCCATACACGCCTTGGTTTTCTTCAGGCAACACTGTAGTGCCGCGCGATTGCGCGTGAGAATGTTCGATAGACATTTTTAAACTTCCCTTTAAACGAACCGAGGTGAATTAACGAATTTGCTCCGAAGCCAGTGCAGCCAACTCACCTCGCAGTTCGTCACTCAGTGCCTCGTCCATGAGAATACGCTCCAGTTCCTGACGGAACGTAGCATTGTCCAACAGGTTGGACTTGAGGTCGCGCAGCAGATTACGCATTGCCAACAGTGCGCGCAGTTGCGGAATTTGCCGAGCCACTTGTTCTGGCTCGAAGTCCTTCATGCTCCGGAAACCCAGATCGACCGCCGTTTCGCCGGCATCCTCCACCAGGGTGTTGGCCACCGCCAGCTTGACCTCGGGAGAAAACCCGGCCAGCACGCTATCGAAATTATTCTTGTCGATTGCGACCTTGCTTCTCTCGGATAACGGCCGCTGTTCCTTGCCGTTGCTGTAGTCGCCCATCACCATCAACTTGAGCGGCAATTCGACTTTTTTCTGTGCGTCGCCCGTATGCAAATCGAGCTTGATGTTGACTCGTGCCTTGGGCACTTCGCTTTGAAAACTACCAGAAGCCATAAATCCTCCTTGGATATTTGTAGCAACATACAGCGTTACAAAAATTCAATTACACAATCGAACTCAGGAGTTGAGCCGACAATACGCAATCAGACAAACGGACATAGTATGCAAGTTTGCTTCGGCTGCGAAAGATGAGCCTTTTCAAAGGAGATCGCAACTGCAGAAACAAATACTCAAACACTGCCAGATGCAATAGTGAACCATCTTACAAAGCCATTCCATCCACCAAAGCAATATTTAGAAGCATCTTACATTGCACTCAGAACTTACCCACTCTCTAAATAGCTATTTCCCACACAACTAAGGAAATTTCCTACACAAAGATTATTGGCGTGTTTTAGTTGCTGGTCGGCATAGCCGTTGAGACAGCGGATGATCGGTTAACTCGGGAAAAGCGGGGGAGGCGATTTCACGACTGCCGTGCCCGAGCCTTGAAGACCGGGCACGAACAGCACAGTTATGCGGGACTCTAGAATTTTTCCGCAATGTACTTGAACGGATAGTTCGGATCCCGATAGTTACCGGGACTTTGGCGCTTGGGCAGTTTCACTTTTGCCCGCGGTACATCCTCGTAAGGAATGCTGCGCAGCACATCGCTGATGATGTTCAGTCGCGCCCGCCGCTTGTCATTCGAGTTGGCGACCCGCCAAGGGGCGAATTCGGTGTCGGTGGCCTCGAACATATCGTCCCGGGCCCGGGAGTAGTCGTACCAGCGGTTATAGGACTTGAGGTCCATGGGCGACAGCTTCCAGATCTTGCGCCCGTCGGTGATACGCGCCTTGAGTCGTCGGGTCTGCTCTTCCTGGCTCACTTCAAGCCAGTATTTGATCAGGATGATTCCCGATTCGACCAGTGCATGCTCGACTCGCGGCACCACGGTGAGAAACGCGCGCACCTGCTCGTCGCTGCAAAACCCCATGACCCGCTCGACACCGGCGCGGTTGTACCAGCTGCGATCGAAGATCACCACTTCACCGGCCGCCGGCATGTGTGGCAGATAACGTTGCACATACATCTGGCTTTTTTCCCGCTCGGTCGGTGCCGGCAACGCTATCACCCGGAACACCCGCGGACTGACCCGCTCGGTCAGCGCCTTGATGGTCCCGCCCTTGCCGGCGCCATCACGGCCCTCAAAGACGATGCAGACCTTGGCACCCGTGTGCTGCACCCACTCCTGCAGCTTGACCATCTCGACATGCAGCCGCGCCAGTTCCTCGAGATAAACCTTGTTCTTGAGCTTGCCGCTTTCAACCGGTTTGCTCTTCGTTGCAGCCTTCTTTGCCATGCCCGTTACCTCCTTCAATGCTTCGCACCGCGCCCGGAATGCGCCCGGCCGCGTTCATTCAGCGCCGACTGCGCTGGTAATGCTCAACCGCCAGTTCCAGATTCAAGAACATGCGCGCCTCGCCCAACTTGCGACCCAGCGGTGCCTTGATGACCATGTTCCAGACGCTCGGACTCATACCTACCAGCCACAGCGAGATGCCTTTCTCGCTCATGCGTTGCTCCGCACTGGTGAGCATCTTCAGCGCGGTGTATTCCAGATCGAACACGCTGCGCAGGTCCAGGACCACGACTTTGGGAGTCGCCACATCAATCAGCGGCCGGATCTTCTCGGCGATGCGCTCGGCATTGGCGAAGAACACCCGCCCCTCGGGCCGAAGCAACAGCAGCCCGTCAAAGTGTTCGTCGTCGACGTGTTCGGCGGACTGCGGCCGGTACACATTGGTGCCTGGCTTGCGCCCGAGGACGTACACCGGTGGGTCCGAGACTTGATAGGCCAGTGCCAGCAACGACACCACGATCGCCACGACGATCCCTTGCAGCGTGCCCAACAGCATCACGCCGATCATGGCCACCACGGCCCAGGCAAATTCAGTGCGGCGAACCGACATGATCTCGCGAAATTCCGCCGGCTCGATCAGGCCCACCGAATACACAATCACCACGGCAGCGAGCGTGGCATTGGGCATCAGGCCAATGAGCGGTGCCAGCAACAGGCAAGTGCCCAATGCCAATGCAGCAGTGACCAGTGCGGCCAGTTGCGAACGGGCGCCGGCCAGGCGGTTCACCGCCGTCTGGGTGGTGCCGCCACCGGCGACCATGGCCCCGAGAAACGCCCCGCCGATGTTGGCAACGCCTGTGGCCAGCAGCTCCCGGTTCGGTTGCGGTGCAGGCTCGTCACTGCGGGCGAACGCGCGCCCTGCCGCGATGGTTTCGGTGAAACTCATCAACGCAATGCCCATCGCCGAAGGCCACAGGGTTTCGGCCAGCGACCATTGCGGCAGGGTTGGCGCGGGCAACCCGATCGGCACCACGCCGACGGCGGACACACCAAAGCGCTCCAGGCCAAACAGGCTCATGCCGATAATGCCAAGCGCCACCGCAATCAAGGGTGCAGGCAGTCGCGGTGTAAATCGCTTCATGCCCACCAGCAGCAGGACCATGAACACACCGACCGCCACCGTCGGCAGCGAGGCATGACCGATGCTCTGGACCGTGGCCAGCAGATTGTGCAGGAAGCCGCCTTTGTCGATGTGAGTACCCAGCAGCTTGGGCAACTGGTCGAGCACGATGACCACGCCGATGCCGGCCTTGAAACCCACCAGCACCGGCTCGGAAATGAAATTGGCGACGAAGCCCAGGCGCAGCAGCCCGGCGACGATCAGGATCGCGCCCACCATCAGGGCCAGCGTGGCGGAAGCCGCCAGCAAGGTCGCCGCATCGCCATCGGGGCTGATCTGGCCCAATGCGGAGCCGGCGAGAATGGCCAGGGTGGTCGTGGTGCTGACGCTGAGCGGGCGTGACGTGCCGAGCACGGCGTAGATCACCATCGGCACCAGCGCCGTGTACAGCCCGACCTGCACCGGCAGGCCGGCAATGGTGGCGTACGCCAGCGCCTTGGGAATGACCACGGCTGCCGCCGTCAGCCCGGCGACCACATCACCCCGCAGCCAGTCTGGCCGGTAACTGCCGAGCCATTGCGGGATCAACAGGCTGCGCACGCTACCCCGCCGAGGAGTGCCTGGAATCCGCTCTTGCGGATGGCTGCCTTGTGGATTCATCAGTCACTCCAGTCGCCAATCGTCCATGCGGATGATGAGTGGGCTCAACTGACCGCACAATCCTTTAACTGCACGCGCAACCATTGCAAACCTTCGTCGGCATCGAAGTGCGTGTGCCAGCAGGCAATTCACGCAAGCTCGACCAGTTACAAATGTAGCTGGTTTGCACGACTACGCCGCCACATGGCTGGCGAAGGAGACAGCCGCCCCAACATCACCGTTCAAAAATAGAAAGCCTTATATGGACGACGTCACAAAGGCGATAAATGCGCTATACCCGCTAACTCCCCCATTGCAGTTCTTCAACTCAGGAGTTTGGCAATGAAGCTCAAAATCTCAGTGGCAGCACTCATGGTGACGGCAAGCCTTTTCGGCTGCGCCACTTCATCGGACCACGGTGTGAACGTAACGTTGGTCGCCACCCGGCAAAACACTGGTCAGATCGGCAACGTCACGTTGACAGGCTATGAYCAGAAAACCGGGCTCAGTTTCTTCGTCAGCGGTGTTCCAATGGGGGCATCCCTGCCCTTGCGTCTTTACTCCTTCATCAATAAAGGCAGTTGCCAGCAACCCGGGGCAGTCGCTTACGCGATGAACGACACCGTCAACACCGAACGCCAACCCATACGCGGCTGGACTTTTTCCAGAACCGCACCTGTCCCGTTGCAAACCCTGCTTGCCGGCGAATATTCGGTGCTCGTGCGAACGGCTTCGACCGATGGCAACGTCGATATTTTTTGCGGGGATATCAAGTCAGGAGAGCCGATGAAATAGCCACGGCCATTCCAGATCGGCCCACGCCCCGGTACCGCTCGTGCCACCGGTTGTTCAGTGCGAGCGGTGGCGTCGGGTGAGTGCAAACAGGTCCAGCGACGACACTGGCAAAAGCCCCGGTCACAAACCTGTCATTACTCACTGATAACGTCCTGACGCTTTTGCGAACCGCACCCGCTCGATCTCCGATCGCCCGTTCCCTGTACCAGGGCTTTGCCCATCCGCTCAAGGTGACACTCCAGGTGTACTCAAGCACGACGCGCAAGCAAATCATCATCAGGTCCAACGACATGAGCTGCGACGACTTTGGCGCGTTGTTCTCGAACCTGTTCGGCAACCTTTATTCCGACTCTCCGCCACCGCCGAAAGACATCATCATCGGTGGGGTCTATGGCAGGCATGAAGGTGTCAGTTTTCGTCGCATGCACTATCGCGGTGACTTCACGGTGGCTTTTCCCGCGCCCCTTGATGAAATCACCTTCGTCATTCCCACCGCCGGCAAGATCATCTTCAATCACGTTACCGAGTCGGTAGGTTTTGCCCAGGTCGGCCTGGCGATCGACAAGGCCGAGGTCCGCTCGGCGCGCTTTGTCGACAATCATGCGCAGCACGGGATTTCGATCAGCCGTCGGCTGATCACCGAGCGCCTGTCGACGCTGCTGGGCAAACCCATCCTGCAAAAGGTGCATTTCGAACCGGTGGTGGATCTGAAGGCATCGGCCTTGCAGGGCATCCGGGCATTGATCGAACTGGCCACGGGCACCGAGTTCGACCTGCTGATCAACACCGGTTCGCTGATGCCTTCGCGCCTTCGCGAAATGCTGGTCGATGCGGTGCTCGAAACCTGGCCGCACAACTTCACCGAAGCCCTTCAGCGCCCTTCCCCACTGATTGCGCCGCGGCATGTGAAGCTGGCCGTCGAGTACATTCAGGCGCATCCCGACCACCTGGCCAGCGGCACGGAACTGGCGCAGCTGACCAACGTCAGCCTGCGCGCATTGCAGGAAGGTTTTCAGCGTTTCATGGGCACTTCGATCGTTGCCTATCAGCGGCAAGTACGCCTGGAGCGCGCCTTTGCCGCACTGTCTCAGGGGGCGTCGCCATCGGTGACAGAGGTGGCCTTGCAACACGGCTTCAGCAATGTCGGCCGGTTTTGCCAGTATTTCCAGAGTGCCTACGGCCTCAGCCCCACAGACGTAAAAAAGGGCCTGCGAACGCGGCCAATGGCGACCAGTTGAGGATTTGTGGGAGCGGAAGGTCAGCCACCCTCGTCGTCGACAGCCAGTCCGCCTTCGCGAGCAAGCCCGCTCCCACCATTGACCGGTGTCGAATACAAATCCCGTGTACGACACAAAACCACTGTGGGAGCGAGCTTGCTCGCGATCGCGGAAGGTCAGCCACCCTCGTCGTCGGCTGCTAGTCCGCCTTCGCGAGCAAGCCCGCTCCCACCATTGACCGGTGTCRARCACAAATCCCGTGTACGACAAAAAGCCACTGTAGGAGCGAGCCTGCTCGCGATGGCGGTATGTCAGCCACCCTCTTCGTTGGCTGTGAGTCCGCCTTCGCGAGCAAGCCCGCTCCCACCATTGACCGGTGTCGAACACAAATCCCGTGTACGACAAAAAGCCACTGTAGGAGCGAGCCTGCTCGCGATCGCGGTATGTCAGCCACCCTCTTCGTTGGCTGTGAGTCCGCCTTCGCGAGCAAGCTCGCTCCCACCATTGGCCGGTGTCGAACACAAATCCCGTGTACGACACAAAACCACTGTGGGAGCGAGCTTGCTCGCGATGGCGGTATGTCAGCCACCCTCTTCGTTGGCTGTGAGTCCGCCTTCGCGAGCAAGCTCGCTCCCACCATTGACCAGTGTCGAGCACAAATCCCGTGTACGACACAAAACCACTGTGGGAGCGAGCTTGCTCGCGATGGCGGAAGGTCAGCCACCCTCGTCGTCGGCTGCTAGTCCGCCTTCGCGGGCAAGCTCGCTCCTACAGATTGTTTTAATCTGATCGTCAGAACAGATAACTGGCCTTCAGCCCGCCATTGAAGCCATGGCTGTCGCCGCCACCGCTGGCGCCGATTTGCGCACCCACGCTCCACGGTCCCAGGTTGGCCATGACGTTGACGCCACCGGTGAACTGGTCACGGTTGTCGAAGGCGGCTTGCTGTTCAACGTCCAGGCCCAGCAGATGCCCTTCGCTGTCGATTTCATGGTCGCCCAGCACATGCTCGTAGCCCACTTGCACCCCCGGCACCAGTTGCCAGGCGCCCAGGCTGACCGGTGCAAAGGATGCGTTGAGGTTGGCCACCGCGCTCTTGCGGGTCTGGTGGATGCCATCGACGTCCAGCGCCAGCTCGCTGCCTTTTTCCTGGAAGCCCGACAGGTTGACGTGGCTGACCCGCACACCGAGGCTCGGCTCGAGGGTCACGCCGTTCACCGGTACACGGTAACCCAGTGCCAGGGTCGCGCCGGTGAGGTTGCCATGACTGTCGCCCTTGGCCGTGCCCAGGCCGCCGCCGAGTTCGCGCTTGCTCTCGTAATCCAGATAGCCGGCGCTGGCATCGACATCCACAAACAGGCCGCGCTCCAGACCGTTCGGAGCAAAGCGAGCACCAACGCTGAAGAAGGTCAGGTCGGTATCCGCCTCGCCACCCGCGCCACCGACATTGCCGCTGCTGTAGCCGAAACCGGCATGGGCGCTCAGTTGTTCGGAAAAACGCTGGGTCAGGCCAATCATCATGCCCTGGCTATGCTCGTTGCTGCTGGAGGCCTGAGACGAGCCATCGGTACCCAGATACCCCGCCAGGGCGGTACTCCACAGGCGATATTGCCCGGCCTTGAGGTCGATGCCGCTGGTGAAGGGCGCGGCAGCCTGCTCGATCATCGCGCCCTGGCGCAGCAGGTAGCTGGCAGCGTCGGCATGCACCTGACCGCCGACCGTGGACTCGACGCCACCGAGGCTGCGCGCATCGATAGCCGATTGCAGATAATAGTTGTAGGCGCTGTAGGTGCCCGACAGGTTGCTGTTCTGCAGTTGTTGCAACAACTGCGCGCCGGCCGCGGCGTTGCCGGCCAGGTCCGACGCGCCAGGCAAGCTGTTGTAGAACACCATCTTGCCGCGCAACACATAAATGGTTTCCTGGGACAGGCCGAGGCCTTGCTTGAGGTAGTTGTCCATCGTGCCGTACTGCGCGGTCACCTGGTCCAGGCCGGCCTGCAGGTAACTGGCCTCCACACCGATCAACGGCCCGTAGATGGTCGCCATGCCCGGTGGCATCGCCGCCAGGGTCGCCTTGATACGCGCGGCGGTG
Organism: Pseudomonas sp. KB_15; assembly: GCF_052114525.1. NCBI lineage: Bacteria > Pseudomonadati > Pseudomonadota > Gammaproteobacteria > Pseudomonadales > Pseudomonadaceae > Pseudomonas > Pseudomonas sp. KB_15. The sequence continues at coordinate 53,319 of NZ_JBFREX010000016.1, forward strand.
TAGTCGTTGGTCGCCAGGTAGTTGCTCATGATGGTGGCATCGTCGACCCCGGCGATGCTTTGCAGCACAGCGGCGGTCCAGCCCGTACGGTCCTTGCCGGCCGTGCAATGGAACAGCGCGGCACCGTCGACCGCGGCCAGTTCATTGAACAGCTGGTTGAACTCGCTGCGCATCCCCGCGTTCCTGACGAAATCGCGGTTGGTGTCCTGCATCATCGCAGTGGCTTCGGCGGCGCTGTGGAACGCGATATTGGTGATATTCGCCCCGGAAGTGGAGCCGCCGATGATGTCGATATTGGTGTACGTCGCGCCAGTGGGCATCGTGTCGGGCGTGGCGGCGATCTCGCTGGGCGTGCGCAGGTCGTAGACAGCCTTGATGCCCAGACCGTTCAGGGTCGCCAGATCCGCTGCCGACGGGGTCAGCGCGTTGGAGCGGTAAAACACCCCGCCACGCATCGTGCCGTCATTGGCGGTGGAATACGCGGTGGTGAGACCCGCAACATCGCGGAAATTGTCGATGCTCTTCAGGCGTGGCGTGTTGAGGGGGACAGTCTCGGCAGCCTGGGCGGCAGCGATGGACAGGCTCAAAACAGACAGCGAACACACAAGTCGTTGGAACACAGTGCAGCCTCATTGAAATCGCGTTGGGCTGACTAATATCTACATTGAAATGACGCTGAACATGACAAATCGCCCGCGGACGCAAATCACTGCGCGATGTGTCCGGGCGGCTCGTTTTCTGTCCGTGCAGTGCCCGTTGTGCGGCCAACTTTGGTGCCACAAATGAATGATATGCCGGGTGGGAAGCGAGCTGCGCCATGTCCGGCGATCAAATTCCAGTTGCAAAAAACCCGCCTCTCAGCGGGTTTTGGCTTTTCCGAACTGATGTCTACAACCGCGAACTCAATGGGTTTTTTTCGAGGTCGACAGTCCGGCTTTACTCAAGCCTTTGGTGTTGTGATCACCTGGCGTCGAGGCCGAAATGGCCCTGGCCCTGGAGATGCCGCGAGTATCCTTGGAATGGGCGATGCCTGAGGTCGTGGTGCCATGACCGTTATCATCATTGCGGTCACTACCGAAATGGTTCCCGCTGATACCATGGTCCCGCACGGACTTGCCGGCATGGTCGCTGTCCAGCCCGTTGCCGCGGCCGTTACTGCCGGAGTGGCCTGTACCGGCGTGTCCGCCACCCATACCGCCGCCGTGGCCTGCGCCGTTTCCACCGCCATTTCCGCCACCGCCACCGCCGCCATTTCCGCCACCGTTTCCGCCACCGCCACCGCCACCGTCCTTCGCGTATGCGGAACCCATGATCGACAGGCCACTAGGCAGCAAAGGGGCGGCTGCAAGCATCATGGCGCATGACATTACAGCAACGAGACTCTTGTTTTTAAAAAGCATGATTGCTTCCGTAAGTGGTTGATATCGCGTGACGTATGACGCGATAGCCCCCGGACAGTTCACGCTTGACGACAGACGGCCAGGCTGCCATTCACCTGTCAATCAAACGCACCGTCGAGAATCTCATAGACAAGCCCGGTGGCCAGCGCAACCAGGATCAGATCCGTGCCGACTTGCTGCCATTCGTAGCCATCATAGTGGGGTAGCCTGCCGACCAGTCGGCCATCGAGTTTTTTGGCGATGCCGGGAGGAAGCGGCTTGCCTCGGGCAAGGTTCTTTTGAATACCCGGTGGCAAATCAGGACCGGGGCTCCAGTAGCCCGTATTCACGCCAATGATCTCGAGCACGCTGCCCCGGTTGATGCTCGGGCCATTACTCCAGTCCCCGCCACCGGAATTCTTGTTCTTGTTGCCATGACCGCCCTGGTTGCCATGGTTGACCTTCCCGTTACCCTGGCCGTTACCGGGATCGGCCAGCGCCGTCACCGAGCCGCTGATCAGGGTCAAACAGGTGATTGCTGCAATCAATGATCGAGTCTTGTACATGAGTCGTTCCTTCGTGGTGGGAAGATTCTCTGAAATTCAGACGCTATTGACGCGCCAACGCAGACCATTGCGGCGATCCGCGGGTTTATCGAGAAGTGACGCCGCAACCTTCTTCGATGTGAATCCACGCTTGATACGTCGCAGATACTTCAATGCGTGGTGCTGTTTCCCGATTGTTACCTCAGCGCCGCAGTTGTCACTTCTGCGCCGCCGAACTGGCCAATAGAGTATGGCCGTCGGTGTGGAACAGGGTCGTCAACTTGTCGGCCCGCGCCGACACCGATCCCCCCATCACGGAAGAGGTGAATCATGAGTTTCGTCAAAGTTGAAAAAAACCAGAGCAGCGCCCCGTCGGAAGCCGACATGAAAAAAGCCATGGTCGAGTCCGGCGGCAAGCCGGGCGAGGTCACCGGGACCAATGCCGCCCGCACCCTGACCTACACCGGTGTGGTCAATCACACGGTGTACGAGAACAAGCTGATCGAGATCGCCAAGGGCAAACGCACCAGCTGGAACTTCGTCTGGGCCGATGCCAAGGCCGCCTGAGGTCAAGGCGGGGCGGCCGATCGGCTGCCCAGCTGATTCAGCCCCTGATACACCCCCGATACCCGCTTGTAACACCAAGACACTTAGCCGCCCTGCCCCTCGCCCCTAGAGTTCTGGACCACAGGATGGCGAGTGCCGACGCCCTTGGGCCGTAGCCGCTGATAGGTCAAGCGATAACACCCGGGTGGAATGCTCAAGCGCACCGGGTCCTGCTGGCCGTTGCCGGCGTAATGCGCTGCGAGCTTGCGCCGCAAGCGCCCCACCTGCACTCGCACCACAGGATCGTCGCCCGTGCAATACACTGCCGGATCAGGACGAAACACCGCGATGCCGATGGCGTGTTCGGTCAGCGGCGTATTACAGGCCTGAAGGTCGTGCTCGACCAGAAAGCGCAACAGGCTGCCCATGCGCCTGGATTTGGCAAACAACGGGCTGGCCAGCAACAGCGCCAGCACCCGCTCGATTTATTCCCGATCGAGCGGCACGGGAACCCCCGCCGCAGTCGAATCGGCCATGCTTTTGATCACCATCGCCTGCCTCCGTGCAGGTTGCCGACAGGAATGGATGTCGCAATCCGTGATTACCCTTGCAGTGTGAGCAGGAACGGGGCTCGGGCACTGCAACGACCAAGCGTAACAGCCGTGTTGATATCGGCAGGCAATTGCGATGGTAGCAACCCGCCATCCGACGAACGTTCAATCTTGAAGTCTGAAAAATTTGTAGGACTGGTCCCTTTGTGGCGAGGGAGCTTGCTCCCGCTGGGCTGCGAAGCGGCCCTAGTCCTTTGCACCCCATTTCCTAAGACTCACCGCAGTGCCCGGTTTTACGGCGGCAGAGCCGCCGAACGGGACGGTGCGGCGATCCGACAAGCTCCCTCGCCACAGGGGGCATTTGGCGTCCTACAGGTCGGTTGCAGCCGTCGAAGTCGATGCCTAATGTGCGCCCGTCGCTGACTTGAATTGGCGATTGGGTTTCGCAGCCCTATAGAAGATGGCACACCGCTAAATGACAACTGTGGCAAAATTTGCCGCCGTTTCGTTTTATGGCGGCTGTGTGTGGGAGACCTTCGGGTCTGCCGGGCTTCACTCTTCTCCGGTCTGCGAACCCGCACATAGCTGCCACCCATTTGTTTCGCAGCAAAAGGTGGCACTTCATGATCCCTTGAAGAGTTCTACCTTATGACAATGCAAAACCCACCCCGCCACTTCACCCCCATGAAACAAATCGCCACCAGCTACCCCGTCCTCCTCATCGACAGCGACGCGCCCTTGCGCGAACTCCACAACTGCGCCGCCGAACGCCTCAACGCCGTCCTGCAATACCTCAACCTCATGGCCTGCACCAGCCTCCCCGACTACGCCGAAAACGACATCAACACCGTCACCAACATTTCGCGGATTCTGCTTCAGGATGTGCGGGATGTGTTTGGGGTGATTGAGCAGCGGGGGTTTGAAACATCCAAGGCGCAATAAGCAAATTCCAGTCGTAAAAAACCCGCGTTAATGCGCGGGTTTTCATTGCCTGATCCTGATGGCTTCCGTCTGGAGGGACCGATTGCCCGACCTGACAACGCGTCACCGGGTCAGCCATTTATCAGAAGTTGGCGGGCGTGTTCGCGCTGATAATCTCCGCCTCATCCGCCCCGATATTGCGAAACCGGTGCGGCAAGGTCGTCGGGAAGTAATAGCCATCCCCGGCGTTCAGCACACTCACCTGGCCATCCACGGTCAACTCAACCGTGCCACGGGTCACCAACCCGCACTCCTCGCCTTCGGAATGCACGATCGGCTCTTCACCCGAACTGGCGCCCGGCGCGTATTGCTCGCGCAGCAAGCGCATCTGCCGGCTCGGCACGGACGCGCCGATCAGCAGCAGGCGCAGGCCATGACGGCCGAGGTCGGGCTGTTCGCTGGCGCGGAAGACGTACTGGTGTTCGCGCGGTGGCTGATCGAAGGTGAAGAAGTCGGCCAGGGACATGGGGATGCCCTCCAGCAATTTCTTCAGGGAGCTGACGGAAGGACTGACTCGATTCTGTTCGATCAGGGAGATGGTGGCATTGGTGACGCCGCTACGCCGGGCCAGCTCGCGCTGGGACAGTTTGTAGCTTTCGCGTACTAATTTGAGTCGTGAGCCCGTGTCCATGACAGCCTTATGCGCCAACCTGTAGGAGCGAGCTTGCTCGCGATTGCGATTTTAGCCTCAACATTGATGTTGATTGAACCGGCGCCATCGCGAGCAGGCTCGCTCCTACGGGGATAATGGAGGGGTGGAGTGCAGGCGCGGATCACGCCGTTTTCCGGTCCCGGAAACGTGAAAAGCGGCTATTAAATCACGTTTGTTGGTAATGCTCAGCAGGTTCGATAAACGGCAGAATAAAACAACCTGTAGGAGCGAGCCTGCTCGCGAAAGCGGTGTGTCAGGCGACATCTGTTTTGGCTGATATGGCCTCATCGCCAGCAGGCTGGCTCCTACAGGGGACGGCGGTGTTTCAGGTATTAAAAAGCCGGCGACACCCTTTGGGGGGATGCCGCCGGCGAGGTAAAGCTTAGATGCCGAAACGGTCGCGCAGCGAGTAGTACACGGCGCCGAGGGCGGTCAACGGTGCCGAGAAGGTGCGCCCGCCGATCATTGGCATGTGCGGCAAGGAGGCAAACGCGTCGAAGCGCTCGGCGTCGCCGCGGATCATTTCCGAGATCAGTTTGCCGGCCAGGTGCGAGCAGGTCACGCCGTGTCCGCTGTAGCCCTGCATGTAGTAAGCGTTTTTCTCGATACGGCCGAATTGCGGCATGCGCGACATGGTCAGCAGGAAGTTGCCGGTCCAGCGGTAATCGATCTTCACGTCCTTCAATTGCGGGAAGGTCTTGAGGATCTTAGGGCGGATCAGTTGCTCGATGTCGTCCGGTTCGCGCGCACCGTAGACCACGCCACCGCCGTACAGCAGGCGGTTGTCGGCGGTGAGGCGGTAGTAGTCGAGCAGGTAGTTGCAGTCTTCGACGCAGTAGTTGTTCTTGATCAGGCTGCGGGCCTGCTTTTCCGACAACGGCTCGGTGACGACGATCTGCGAGCCGCACGGCATGCTCTTGCTGGTCACGCGGTTGTCCAGGCCCTGCGGCAGGTAGGCGTTGCCGGCGATCAGAAGGTACTTGGCCTTCACCACGCCTTTTGCAGTGCGCACGGTGATCGGCTCGCCGTAGCTGATTTCCACTGCCGCCGATTGCTCGTAGATCTTGCCGCCCAGGCCGATGATCGCCGAAGCCTCACCGAGTGCCAGGTTCAGCGGGTGAATGTGACCGCCCTGCATGTCCAGCAGGCCGCCGACGTAGGCGTCGGAACCGACTTCGCGCTTGATATCGGCCGCGTCGAGCATCTTCAGGTTCTTGTTGCCGTAGCGTTCCCAGCTCTTCTTCTGCTCGGCCAGGCCCTTGAGTTGCTTCTTGTTCATCGCCGCGAAGATGCCGCCGGGACGGTAATCGCACTGGATGTCGTAGTGCTGTATGCGCTGACGAATGATGTCGGCGCCTTCGAAAATCATGCTGCCGAGCACTTCGGCGGTCTTGTCGCCGTAGCGCTCTTCGATGACATCGACGTCGCGGCTGTAGGAGTTGACCAGTTGGCCGCCGTTGCGACCGCTGGCGCCGAAGCCGACTTTGGCCGCTTCCAGCACGGTCACGCTGTAACCCGCTTCGGCGAGGAACAGCGCCGAGGACAGGCCGGTGTAGCCGGCGCCGATCACGCAGACGTCGCAGTCCACCGCGCCTTCCAGCACCGGAAAGTCGCCGGTGAAGTTGCGGGTGGCGGCGTAGTAGCTGTTTACATGCTGTTGATTAGAAGAGCTGTGTTTCATAGGTTTCTCCGATGGCCGCCGGCAACGTGCCGGCGACCGCCGCTTAAAAGGTGTTAGAGCTTGATCCAGGTCGCTTTGAGTTCGGTGTACTTGTCGAACGCGTGCAGCGATTTGTCCCGACCGTTACCCGACTGCTTGAACCCGCCGAACGGCGCGGTCATGTCGCCGCCGTCGTACTGGTTGACCCAGACGCTGCCGGCGCGCAGGCCACGGGCGAAGGTGTGGGCTTTGCTCAGGTTGCTGGTCCACACGCCTGCGGCCAGACCGAAGATGCTGTCGTTGGCAATCGCCAAGGCTTCTTCAGCAGTGTCGAAGGTGATGACCGACAGCACCGGGCCGAAGATTTCTTCCTGGGCGATAGTCATGGCATTGGTTACCCCGTCGAAAATCGCCGGTTCCAGGTACAGGCCACCGGTGTCTTCGAGGGTGCGGCTGCCGCCGGCGATCAGTTGACCGCCCTGCTGTTTGCCGACTTCGATGTAGCGCAATACGTTGTCCAGCTGACGCTGGTCGACAACCGCGCCGACGGTGGTCGCAGGATCGAGCGCATGACCCGGTTTCCAGACTTGCAGGGCTYCCACCAACAATGGAATGAACTGCTCGCGGATCGAACGCTCCACCAGCAGACGCGAACCGGCGGTGCAGACTTCGCCCTGGTTGAAGGCGATGCCACTGGCCGCTGCCTGTGCTGCCGCGCGCAAATCCGGCGCGTCGGCGAACACCACGTTCGGGCTCTTGCCCCCCGCTTCAGCCCAGACGCGTTTCATGTTGCTTTGCCCGGCGTAGATCATCAGCTGCTTGGCAATCACCGTGGAGCCGGTGAAGGCCAGCACGTCGACGTCCATGTGCAACGCCAGCGCCTTGCCGACGGTGTGGCCGTAGCCCGGCAGGACGTTGAACACGCCTTTCGGAATGCCGGCGTCCAGTGCCAGCTGCGCGATGCGGATCGCGGTCAGCGGGGATTTTTCCGAAGGCTTTAGGATGAACGAGTTGCCCATCGCCAGGGCCGGGGCGAATTTCCAGCTGGCCATGATCAGCGGGAAGTTCCACGGCACGATGGCCGCGACCACGCCGGCCGCTTCGCGCGTCACCAGACCAAGCTGATCGTGGGGCGTGGCGGCGACTTCGTCGTAGATCTTGTCGATGGCTTCGGCGGTCCAGCGGATCGCATTGGCGGTCGCTGGAATGTCGATGCTCATGGAGTCGCTGATCGGCTTGCCCATGTCGAGGGTTTCGAGCAGGGCCAGCTCTTCCTGGTTCGCCAGGATCAGGTCGGCGAAACGGATCAGGATGCGCTTGCGCTCGGCCGGGGCCAGGTTGGCCCAGACGCCGGATTCGAACGTGCGGCGCGCTACTGCGACCGCCGCATTGGCGTCGGCTTCGTCGGTGCTGGCGACGTTCGCCAGGAAACGACCGTCGACGGGGCTTAAGCATTCGAACGTAGCGCCACTGGCGGCCGCGCAGTACTGGCCGTCAATGAATGCGCGGCCTTCGATTGTTAGGGACTGGAAGCGTTGCTCCCAATCGCTGCGAGTGTTTGTCATGGTTGTGACTCGACGCAGGGGAATAGGTGATCAGCCGGGCCGAATGCCAGTGATCAAAAATATCTGAAAAAACCGCAATCCCTGTGGGAGCGAGCTTGCTCGCGATAGCGGTGATTCAGTCGACATCTATGTTGAATGCCAGACCGCTATCGCGAGCAAGCTCGCTCCCACAGGGGTTGGCGGCGCACACAGGATGTGTGTGCACCTCCAACGCCATCAAACGGTGTGCAGGTACCAGTTGTACTCAAGGTCAGAGATGGAGTTCTCGAACTCGGCCAGCTCGCTTTCCTTGCACGCCACGAACACGTCGATGTACAGCGGGTCGATGTATCTGGCCATGACTTCGCTGTCGTCCAGCTCGCGCAGGGCATCGCGCAGGTTGTTCGGCAGGCTCTGCTCGTTTTGCTCGTAGCTGTTGCCTTCCACCGGGGCGCCCGGCTCGATCTGGTTGGTCAGGCCGTGGTGCACGCCTGCCAGGACCGAAGCCATCAACAGGTACGGGTTGGCGTCGGCACCGGCCACGCGGTGTTCGATGCGCACCGAGTCTGGCGAACCGGTCGGCACACGTACCGCTACGGTACGGTTGTCGATGCCCCAGCTCGGCGAGTTCGGCACGTAGAACTGTGCGCCGAAACGACGGTACGAGTTGACGTTCGGGCAAAGGAACGCCATCTGCGCCGGCAGGGTCTCGAGCACACCGCCGATCGCGTGTCGCAGCGCGGCGTTCTGCTCGGGATCCTCGCTGGCGAAGATGTTGTTGCCTTCTTTGTCGAGAATCGAAATGTGCACGTGCAGACCGTTACCCGCCTGGCCCGGGTACGGCTTGGCCATGAAGGTGGTGTCCATCTCGTGGTCGTAGGCGATGTTCTTCACCAGACGCTTGAGCAGGACTGCGTAGTCGCAGGCCTTGATCGGGTCAGCCACGTGATGCAGGTTGACTTCGAATTGCGCCGGGGCGCTTTCCTTGACGATGGCGTCAGCGGGAATGCCCTGCTCTTTAGCGCCTTCGAGGATGTCTTGCAGGCAGTCGACGTATTCGTCGAGGTCGTCGATCAGGTACACCTGGGTTGACATCGGACGCTTGCCGGATACCGGCGAACGTGGCGATTGCGGACGACCGTTCACGTTGTCCTGGTCGATCAGGTAGAACTCCAGTTCGAACGCGGCGCAGATGGTCAGGCCCATGTCGTCGAACTTGCGCACAATATTAGCCAGCACTTCACGCGGGTCGGCGAAGAATGGCTCGCCTTCGAGTTCGTGCATGGTCATCAGCAGTTGCGCGGTCGGGCGCTTCTGCCAGGGTTCGATGCTCAGGGTGCCCGGGATTGGGTAGCAGATCCGGTCGGAGTCGCCGATGTCCAGACCCAGGCCGGTGCTTTCCACCGTAGAACCATTGATGTCCAGAGCGAACAGAGACGCCGGCAGGTTGATGCCTTTCTCGTAAACCTTATGAAGACTGGTGCGCTCGATGCGCTTGCCGCGCACCACACCGTTCATATCCGCAATCAGAAGGTCGACGTACAAAACCTCAGGATGTTTCTTAAGGAATGCGTTTGCTTCGTTGAGTTGAACGGCACGCAGAGGGACCGACATGATGCACCTATTTTCTACTGTTAATTATTATGTTCACCGCCCTTTCACGAGCCCAGTCAATCCGAAAGGCAAAGTGAAGTCAATAGCGAACACCTGGCCTTTCAGCGTTTATTTTCGGGCCTCTCAGAAGGACGAGAGTGCCAGATACGCCCTCAAACACGCGTAAACCCTGAAGATCGGACGTGCGGCGTTTAGAATTTTTTACATGAGAGTTGTTAATTAAAATCAACAAGGCTAAGCTCCGGAAAAGCTCGTTCAAGTGTGAAACTTCGAGGTGATAAAAATGGCATTCAAGCCATTGATCGGCGTTACTGCGTGCGTCAAACAGATTGGCCTGCACCCCTACCACATCAGCGGTGACAAGTACTTGCGTGCTGTCAGCGTTGCGGCGCTGGGGCTGCCTGTCGTTATTCCTTCCTTAGGCGACCTGACCGAAATCGATGACCTGCTGCCGCAGCTCGACGGTCTGTTGCTGACCGGCTCGCCTTCGAACGTGGAACCCTTCCACTATCAAGGCCCCGACAGCGCCCCCGGTACGGAGCACGATCCGCAACGGGACCGCACCACCCTGCCGTTGATCCGCGCGGCTATCGCTGCCGGCGTTCCGGTCCTCGGCATCTGCCGCGGTTTCCAGGAAATGAACGTGGCGTTCGGTGGCAGCCTGCATCAGAAAGTCCATGAACTGCCTGGCTTGCTCGATCATCGTGAGGCCAACCATCCGGACCTGGCCGTGCAATACGCGCCGGCCCATGCGGTGAACGTGCAGCCTGGCGGTGTGTTCGAAGCGCTGGACCTGCCTGCGGTGTTCCAGGTCAATTCGATTCATGGCCAGGGCATCGACCGCCTCGCGCCCGGCCTGCGCGCCGAAGCCGTCGCGCCCGATGGCCTGATCGAGGCGATCTCGGTCGAGCACAGCAAAGCCTTTGCCCTCGGCGTGCAATGGCACCCCGAATGGCAGGTCCTGAACAACCCTCCTTATTTGAGTATTTTCCAGGCGTTCGGCGATGCCTGCCGACAACGGGCGGCGCTGCGTCACTCGAGCTGACGACCTGATACCCACATTCAACGATTAACTGCCCACCGCGAGCGGGCAGGCACTTTTGCGTGCCCCGCTCGCGAAAACAACACACTGCAATAACAACAAGTACGACCCAGGCAGCCAGGACGGCGGCGCCGAATAAACCCGAACGGGAGAGCGCAGATCTTTGTAGGAGCGAGCCTGCTCGCGATGGGGTGTCAGTCGACACCACAGTGGCTGACACACCATCGCGAGCAGGCTCGCTCCTACAAGGGGCCAGCGCGAACCGGCTTCACGGGTTTGCAATCCACTATTAAGCCGGGCCGTATTGGCCGGGCGACTGAAACCTGTTGGGAGTTTCACATGGCAAACGCCTCCAGCATTTACAGGAAGGCTCTTGAAGGTCACCAGGCACCGAAAAAGGTGTTGGTGAAAGTCGATCGCGTCACCAAGAAATTCGACGAAACCACAGCCGTGGACGATGTGTCCCTGGAAATCCACCAGGGTGAAATCTTCGCCCTGCTCGGGGGTTCCGGTTCCGGCAAATCGACCCTGCTGCGCATGCTCGCCGGTTTCGAGCGCCCGACCGAAGGCCGGATTCTGCTCGACGGTGTCGACATCACCGACATGCCGCCGTACGAACGACCGATCAACATGATGTTCCAGTCCTACGCGCTGTTCCCGCACATGACGGTGGCGCAGAACATCGCCTTCGGCCTCAAGCAGGACCGTTTGCCAGCGGCCGAAATCGAAGCCCGGGTGCAGGAAATGCTGCGCCTGGTGCACATGACCCAGTACGCCAAGCGCAAGCCGCATCAACTGTCCGGCGGCCAGCGTCAGCGTGTGGCCCTGGCCCGATCCCTGGCCAAGCGTCCGAAGCTGCTGCTGCTCGATGAACCGATGGGCGCACTGGATAAAAAGCTGCGCTCGCAAATGCAACTGGAGCTGGTGGAAATCATCGAACGCGTTGGCGTGACCTGCGTGATGGTGACCCACGACCAGGAAGAAGCCATGACCATGGCCCAGCGCATCGCGATCATGCACCTGGGCTGGATCGCCCAGATCGGCAGCCCGGTGGACATCTATGAAGCGCCTGTCAGCCGCATGGTCTGCGAATTCATCGGCAACGTGAACGCCTTCGACGGCACCGTTGTCGAGGACCTGGAAGGTCACGCGATCATCCACAGTCCGGACCTGGAGCAGAAGATCTACGTCGGTCACGGCGTCAGCACCTCGGTCCAGGACAAGTCGATCACCTACGCGATCCGCCCGGAAAAACTGCTGGTCAGCACCGTCAAGCCCGAGAACCGCTACAACTGGTCCAGCGGCAAGGTGCATGACATCGCCTACCTCGGCGGCCACTCGGTGTTCTACGTCGAGCTGCCTGGCGGCAAGATCGTCCAGTCGTTCATGGCCAACGCCGAACGCCGTGGTGCGCGTCCGACCTGGGACGATCAGGTCTACGTGTGGTGGGAAGACGACAGCGGCGTGGTACTGCGCGCATGAAAACCTTCAATCAGCAATTTCTAAGGTGGGTCCCCAGCGGGCGCAAGTTTGTCATCGGGATTCCGTTCCTGTGGCTGTTCCTGTTCTTCATGTTGCCGTTCTTCCTGGTGATGAAGATCAGCTTCTCGGAAGCGGCCCTGGCCATTCCGCCCTACTCGGAGATCTACACCTACGCCGAGCAGAAATTCCAGCTGTTGCTCAACATCGGCAACTACACCCTGCTGGGCCAGGATGAGCTGTACCTCTCGGCTTATCTCGGTTCGTTGAAGGTCGCGCTGTTCAGCACACTGATGTGCCTGGTGATCGGTTTCCCGATGGCCTACGCCATTACCAAGGCCAGCAAGGAAGCGCAAAACGTCCTGATGCTGCTGATCATGATGCCGACCTGGACCGCGATCCTGATCCGCGTTTACGCGTGGATGGGCATCCTCAGCAACAACGGTCTGCTCAACGCGTTCCTGATGTGGACCGGGCTGACGTCGGCACCGATCGAGATCCTCAACACCAACACCGCTGTTTATATCGGTGTGGTGTATGCGTATCTGCCGTTCATGGTGCTGCCGCTGTACGCCAACCTGGTCAAGCACGACCAGAGCCTGCTGGAAGCGGCGTCGGACCTGGGTTCGAGCACCTTCAACAGTTTCTGGAAAATCACCGTGCCGCTGGCCAAGAACGGCATCATCGCCGGCTGCATGCTGGTGTTCATTCCGGTGGTGGGTGAGTTCGTGATTCCGGAACTGCTGGGCGGCCCGGAAACCCTGATGATCGGCCGCGTGTTGTGGCAAGAGTTCTTCAACAACCGCGACTGGCCGGTGGCGTCTGCCCTGGCGGTGGTGATGCTGTTGATCCTGATTGTGCCGATTCTGCTGTTCAACCGCAGCCAGGCCAAAGAGATGGAGGCACGGGGATGAAACGCTTCGGATTTTCAAAGTTCATGCTGATTTTCGGCCTGTCGTTTATCTACCTGCCGATGCTGATTCTGGTGATCTACTCGTTCAACGCCTCGAAGCTGGTGACGGTGTGGGGCGGCTGGTCGATCAAGTGGTACGCCGGTTTGCTCGACAACAGCCAACTGATGGGCTCAGTGGTGCGCTCGCTGGAAATCGCCTGCTACACCGCCGTCGCGGCGGTGGCGCTGGGTACCCTGGCAGCGTTCGTGCTGACCCGCGTTACCCGCTTCAAGGGGCGCACCCTGTTCGGTGGCCTGGTCACCGCGCCGCTGGTGATGCCTGAAGTGATCACCGGTCTGTCGCTGTTGCTGCTGTTCGTGGCCATGGCGCAGTTGATCGGCTGGCCGCAGGAGCGTGGCATCGTCACCATCTGGATCGCCCACACCACGTTTTGTGCCGCTTACGTTGCGGTGGTAGTCTCCGCCCGCCTGCGCGAGCTGGACCTGTCCATCGAAGAAGCGGCCATGGACCTGGGTGCGAAGCCATTCAAGGTGTTTTTCCTGATCACCATTCCGATGATCGCGCCGTCACTGGCGGCTGGCGGCATGATGTCGTTCGCCCTGTCCCTGGATGACCTGGTGCTGGCGAGCTTCGTGTCCGGTCCGGGGTCCACGACCCTGCCGATGGAAGTGTTCTCGGCGGTACGTCTTGGGGTCAAGCCCGAGATCAACGCCGTGGCCAGCCTGATCCTGTTGGCGGTGTCGATCGTGACCTTCATGGTCTGGTACTTCAGCCGCCGTGCCGAAGCCACCCGTAAACGCGCGATCCAGGAAGCCATGGACCAGACCGCCAGCGAATCCTGGCAGCAACCGAAAAAGCAGATGGCAGAAGCGACGGCCTAAGGGCCTGCTACACACACGTTTTGTAGCAGCTGGCGGAGCCGGCGTTCGGCTGCGAAGCAGTCGTAAATTCAGACACTGCGGTTCTATCAGGAAGATTGAGTTCGCGGGTTTTACGACTGCCACGCAGCCGAACGCAGGCTTCGCCAGCTGCTACAAGGGGTGTGCCAGGACTGCAATTGTTTTGTGTATTTGAATAAAAAAGAAATGGAGTTGTACCGATGAAAATGTTTGGCAGGACTCTGCTGACACTGTCCTTATTGGGCGCGATCACCACTGGCGCCCAGGCCAATGACAAGGTTCTGCGCGTCTACAACTGGTCGGACTACATTGCCCCGGACACCGTCAAGAAGTTCGAAGACGAGACCGGCATCCAGGTGACCTACGATGTGTTCGACAGCAACGAAACCCTCGAGGCGCGCCTGCTGGCGGGTAAATCCGGCTACGACATCGTCGTGCCGTCCAACAGCTTCCTGGCCAAGCAGATCAAGGCCGGTGTCTACCAGACGCTGGACAAATCGAAGCTGCCGAACTGGAAAAACCTCAACCCGGTGCTGCTGAAAAACGCCTCTGCGAGCGACCCCGATAACGCCCACGCCATCCCGTACATGTGGGGCTCGATCGGCATCGGGTTCAACCCGCAGAAGGTCAGGGAAGTGCTCGGCGCCAACGCCCCGACCAACTCCTGGGACCTGCTGTTCAAACCGGAAAACGCCGAGAAGCTCAAGGCCTGCGGCATCAGTTTCCTCGATTCGCCCACAGAAATGCTGCCGACCGCCCTGCACTACCTGGGCTACCCGGTGAACGATCAGGACAAACAGCACATCGCCGAAGCCGAGGCGCTGTTCATGAAGATTCGCCCGAACGTGGCGTACTTCCATTCTTCGAAATACATCTCGGACCTGGCCAACGGCAACATCTGCGTGGCCGTCGGTTACTCCGGCGACGTGCTGCAGGCCAAGGCTCGCGCCCAGGAAGCCGGGGACAAGGTGAAGATCGACTACAGCATCCCGAAAGAAGGCGCCGCCAGTTTCTACGACATGCTCGCCATCCCGCGCGATGCCGCCAACGTCGAGAACGCCTACCTGTTCATGAACTTCCTGATGCGTCCGGACGTGATTGCCGATATCACCAACAACATCGGCTACAGCAACGCCAACGCGGCGGCCACGCCACTGGTGGATGAAGCGATCCGCAACGATCCGGGTTCCTACCCGTCGGAAGCGGTGATGGCGACGTTGTATGCCGTACCGGACCAGCCGATTGCCGTTCAGCGGATCATGACCCGTGGCTGGACCAAGGTGAAGTTGGGTCAGTAATCCAGAACCCCACCGATCAACTGTGGGAGCGGGCTTGCTCGCGAAGGCGTCAGGTCAGTCGACATCTCTATTGAATGTGCCGGCCTCTTCGCGAGCAAGCCCGCTCCCACATTGGATAGGTGAGTGTTCAACACTTTCCGTTCATGCAGCGCCTTACCACCGCTGCCTCTCCTGCAGTAGAACGGCCTCACCTGGCTCCCTCGGCTCAGGTGAAGTTTGGCGCCCTCGGGCGCCTTTTTTATTGGGGATCAATCAAAGGCCATTCGGCCAGCGCCCGATAGCGGCCCTTGTGGGATTCGAACAGGGTGAATCGATCGGCCCGCAGGAGGAACCCGGGCGGTGTCGCGGACTCCGGTACCGGCGCCCGATAGTCCCGTGCCAGGGTCAAGTGCGGGCGGTATTCTCGCGGTGCTTGCTCCAGGCCGAACGGCAACATCGCCTGTTCCAGGGCATACACCAATCGCAGCAATGCTGGGGGCGCCTGCTCCGGTGCCAGCACCAATGCCCCTGCCCTGCGCCACACGTCCAGCCGATCCAGCACCACCGTCAAGCGCTCGCCCGGGGTACGGATGGACGCCGCAGCGGTACAGATCTCGGCGATCTGCGCCACACCCACCGCCCCCAAAAACTTCAGCGTCAGGTGAAAGTTTTCCACCGGCACCGGCCGTCCGTTGCGCAGTTGCAGCGCGCTGCGCCACTGGGCGATGTCCCTACGCTGGGCCGGGGTGCAGTTCAGCGCAAAGAACAGACGCTTGAACGGCTCGCGGGTTTCGTCGTTCATGCCGGACACCTCCTGGGAAGACTGCCTGAGTGTACTCAACCCTCGCGTACCGGCCAGCGCATTTCTGGCGCCGTGGGGCAGGCGCGTTATAGTTCTAGCATCCCGAAATACCGGAGGGGGCCATGCGACAGATCATCAGCAAAGAGCCATGGTGGGCCACACCGCCCGAGCCAGGTCAGGATGAGCTCAAGCTGGAATGGGGCTGGCTGGTGCATTACAGCGAAGGTGAGCCGCGCTTCGAGTTCATCCGCGAGCGGCCGACGGACGACGAGATCCGGCAGCGCAAGAGTTGCAGGATCACCCCGACGCCGGAGTGATCCCACGGCCGGCGTCAGGCCTGGAGGAGTATTTCGAACCCGCCGTAGACCATGCGCTGGCCGTCGAAGGGCATCGGATTGACGTCCGGCTTCATGCGCGGGTCCTGCATCATCTTTTCCATCCCGGCATTACGGGTGGCCTTGTCCGGCCAGACGATCCAGCCAAAGGCAACGGTTTCGCCCTCCTTGAGCTTCACCGACATTGGAAACGAGGTGACCTTGCCTTCCGGGACATCCTCGCCCCAGCATTCGACCACGCTCAAGGCACCGTTTTCCTTGAAGACCAAGGCAGCGACTTTGGCGTGCCTGATGTATTGCTCACGGTTGGCGGTGGGTACGGCAGCGATGAATCCATCGACGTAAGACATTCGTTTTTCTCCTTGGGTCATGGGGTGTGCTGCAGGTTAGTCGGTTGCGCTGGCGTCCGATCGACAGTGCCGGCGCTCAAACCGACCGGCGGTTGTGCGCTGCCGCCCAGGCTGCCTTCGATCTGCGCCGCCATGTAAAGCGTGCAGGCCATGACGCCGCTGGTCGGGCTCTGCATCAGTTTGGTCCAGGCCTTGTCGAAGGTATTGCCCAGGCTACGGCGAATCAGCGCCTCGCTATCGGGCCGGTCAAAGGCCTGGATGAATGCGCGAATGCCAGCCACCCCTAGCGTGATCAAGCCACCGGCCAGTTTCCCGGTCGCTGCGGCCACGGCGCTGGCGGCCCCGCGCGGGGCCATCTCGGCTTCCATCCGCCGGCTGGCGCGCCTGGCCACCGGCGCCATCGCGGTTTCGGTCGAGCCCACCCCCTTGTCGCCACCGGCCTTATGGACTTTGTCGATCAGCGCGGCGAAGGCCGGCAAGGAGTTCAGCGGTTCGGTGCGCACGACCTGGTACAACGAGGCGTCCCTCGTCGGCGGAGGCCCGAGGGCGATGGCCGGGACTTTCTGGATGCGCCCGTTGAGTTGGGCCATCGGCACGCCGTGGCGGTTGGAGATTTTCTGCAGCTCTTCCTTGAGGATGTCGACATAGAACGCCGCTGCCAGGCCGAGAATCGCATCGGGATCGACTTCCACGGCCGCCGGGGCCAGGACCTTATCCTGATAGGCTTCGAGCAGGTACGCCGCCAGGCGTTTTTCCACGGCGTCCTGCTCACCCTTGGCGCTGATGGTGTACCAGCTGACCTTCATCGACAGCCATTCCTGGGTCCAGTAACTGCTGAACCACGGAATGAAATTCTGTTCGGTCAATTCATAGACCCGTGTGCGCCAGTAATCCATGGCGCCGCGGGCGTAGATTCTGGCCTGCTCGGTGGCAGCCTGCGACGCGGTGACGATCTCCCGGTCCACTTGTTGCCAGGTGCTGGCAGGAATGATGACTGGTGCCACTTCCACCGGCGCGCGCACAGGCGTGGCACACCCCGCCAACACCACCAGCACGGCAATGATCAGCGAACGCAGGTTCAAGATGGCGGCTTCCTGCAGTTGGCACCGGGCGAAATGCCCGACACGCGAAACCTTCGGTTTAAGTATAGGTGGCGGTGTCCCGGAGCCCGCGAAAGGGCCCGCATCAACAGCGCAAAAAAAACATCACTCGCATCGATAATCACCATCGCCGCGATTGCCTTCCGCTTGCTGGCCGTCAGCGTAGGATCGATCCCAAGCCAACACGAAACCCCGAATCGGAGGGGAACATCATGCTGATCCATTTGCTGACCTGCCTGGCCCTGACGGCGTTCACATTGGGCGTGTTTGCCTGGTACATCATGAGCGAGGAGCAAACATCATGATTCACACTGTCACCCTCGCCGTGCGTTTTCCGGTGTTCGGGAACAATTTCTACACGCAGAAATTCGAGTCACGTAAAGAGTTGACTCTGCTGTTCGACGAGAAGTTCGAGGCGTTGCTGATCCCGGCAGCCGATCATCACTTCAGCAACGAAGTGGTCGGGCTCAATGATCAGTTCCGTTTTTTGAATGACGTGCTGGTCGAGCATCTGCTGGATGTCGAACTGGCAAAAGCCTCGGCCCGTTCGTTCGGATTCTGACAGCGACCACCGGTCGCCCGGGCACGGACGGGAACCGCTCACAACGTTCGCTGGCTATTGCCAATCCCCTTGGCAATATCGATCCCCCAATCCATCGCCGCTTCCATGTCCAGCATGTGCGGCCGTGGATCGTGGTTTTCATCGATGGCTGTGCCGTCCGGCCAATAGACACCGATGAACATGCCCAACGAACCGTCCCGCAATATCTCGGCCCTGACCTTGATGCTGCATCCGTTCGATAACGTTTCCGTGTGAAGCAGATGGCGCTCGGTCATGGCTGCGCTCCTCCCGTCGCTGAATTCAAACCCTACCCGCCATGCTAGCTCAGCCCCCGGAACCGCGCCGACCCGCTGGACCGGAGGCCTGCCCTGACAGAGGCGCAATGCCACCTATACTGAAGCCCACCTCCCCTCAGGGGATCTGCACGTCCAACAATAAAATGCAGAGGTGGAACATGGTCTGGCAGCAAGTCTACGATCCGTTCGGTAACCCGGTGCTTTCAACGCTCATGGCCGCCGTACCGGTGGTGGTGATGCTGGCGTCCCTCGCGTTTTTCCATGTCAAGGCGCACCTGGCGGCGTTGCTCGCCCTGGCCTCGGCCTTGCTGATCGCGATCTTCGCCTTCGGCATGCCGGCGAACATGGCCGGTTCCGCGGCGCTGTTCGGTGCGGCCAACGGCCTGCTGCCGATTGGCTGGATAGTGTTGAACATCATCTTCCTGCACCGACTGACCACCGAGAACGGCTCGTTCAAGGTGTTGCAGGACTCCCTGGCGCGGATCACCGATGACCGGCGCCTGCAATTGCTCTTGATCGCCTTCTGCTTCGGTGCGTTTTTCGAAGGCGCGGCCGGTTTCGGTACGCCGGTGGCGGTGACCGGGGCGATTCTGATCGGGCTGGGGTTTTCGCCGCTCGCCGCTTCAGGGCTGGCGCTGATCGCCAACACCGCCCCCGTGGCGTTCGGCGCCCTCGGCACGCCGATCATCACCTTGGCCAAGGTCACCGGGCTGGATGAAATGGAGCTGTCGATGATGGTCGGCCGGCAGTTGCCTTTTTTCTCGGTGCTGGTGCCGTTCTGGCTGATCTGGGCTTTTGCCGGCTGGCGCAAGATGCTGGAAATCTGGCCGGCGATCCTGGTGGCCGGGGTCAGTTTTGCCGTGCCGCAGTTCCTGGTGTCCAACTATCACGGGCCGATGCTGGTGGACGTGATCGCAGCGCTGATTTCCATGGCCTGCCTGACCGGTTTCCTCAGGGTGTGGAAACCGGCCACCGTGCACACTTCCGCCGCCCTGACCGGCCGGGTCGACAACTCGAAGATCGACGCCGAGCACGAGGAAAAGCCTGTACCCACTGCAACCTTTGCCAATGAGGCAAAACCGGCAGTGATGCGGGCGTGGATGCCGTGGATCATCCTCACGGTCTTCGTGTTCATCTGGGGCACCCAGGGATTCAAAAACACTTTCGACACCCGCCCTGCCATCGACCCGCAAACCAGCGCCGCCAAGCTCGATCCCCAGGGTAAACCACTGCGCGAGGCGAACCCGCTGTTCGCGCCGGTCGTGACCTTCACCACCC
Source organism: Pseudomonas sp. KB_15 (assembly GCF_052114525.1). Classification (NCBI taxonomy): domain Bacteria; kingdom Pseudomonadati; phylum Pseudomonadota; class Gammaproteobacteria; order Pseudomonadales; family Pseudomonadaceae; genus Pseudomonas; species Pseudomonas sp. KB_15. Next base: position 73,125 of record NZ_JBFREX010000016.1, read on the forward strand.
TGCACTTGCAGGTCGAGAAAGTCCCGCCCGTGGTGCCCGCGCCGAAAACCGAAGAGGCGGTGTACAAGTTCACCTGGTTCACCGCCACCGGCAGCGGCATTCTGCTGTCGGCGATCATCGGCGGTTTGCTGATGGGTTACTCGATCCCGCAACTGATTCGCCAGTATCTGCGCACCTTGTGGGTGGTGCGTTACTCGCTGATCACCATTGCGGCGATGCTCGCGCTGGGCTTCCTCACGCGCTACTCGGGCCTGGATGCGACCATGGGCCTGGCCTTCGCCGCGACGGGCATTTTCTACCCGATGTTCGGCACCCTGCTTGGTTGGCTCGGCGTGGCGTTGACCGGTTCGGACACGGCGTCCAACGTGCTGTTCGGTGGCCTGCAACGGGTGACGTCCGAGCAACTGGGCATCAGCCCGGTGTTGATGGCCGCCGCCAACAGTTCCGGTGGGGTCATGGGCAAGATGGTCGACGCCCAGTCGATCGTGGTCGCCTCCACCGCCACCCGCTGGTACGGCCACGAAGGGGAAATCCTGCGCTACGTGTTTTTCCACTCGATTGTGCTGGCGATTCTGGTCGGTGGCCTGGTGACGTTGCAGGCCTATGTCGCGCCGTTCAGCCATATGGTGGTGGGTGGGCATTAATCGAATACACGCGTAATTCTGCTTGAACCTGATCCCTGTGGGAGCGGGCTTGCTCGCGAAGAGGGAGTGTCAGTCGAAGACATTGCCGTCTGACACACCGCCTTCGCGAGCAAGCCCGCTCCCACATTGGCGAGTGTTTTTTATTGAATGAATCGTCCGTCGAGCAGACAACGATCCCATGGACAGCTGAGCCTGACGGGCCAATGATGAAGGTCAGTGGCCTCCAGCGAGAATCGTGATCCCATGAACATTCTCTACGATGAACGCGTTGACGGCGCCTTGCCCGACGTCGACAAACAGGGGCTGTTGCACGCCCTGCAAACCCGGTTGCCGAATCTGGAAATCCTGCATCAGCAGGAAGAACTCAAGCCCTACGAATGCGATGGGCTGTCGGCCTATCGCACCACCCCGATGCTGGTGGTGCTGCCCCGGTACATCGACGAAGTCCAAGGGGTGCTGCGGGTCTGCCATGAACGGCAGGTCCCCGTGGTGGCCCGGGGCGCGGGCACCGGGTTGTCCGGCGGTGCGCTCCCCCTGGAGAAAGGCGTGCTACTGGTGATGGCGCGCTTCAACAACATCCTGAGTATTGACCCCGCCGCCCGTACTGCACGGGTTCAGCCCGGCGTGCGCAATCTGGCGATTTCCCAGGCGGCAGCTCCGTTCGGCCTGTATTACGCGCCGGATCCATCCTCGCAAATCGCCTGTTCCATCGGTGGCAACGTCGCGGAAAATGCCGGTGGCGTGCACTGCCTGAAGTACGGCCTGACCGTGCACAACGTGCTCAAGGTCGACATCCTCACTGTCGATGGCGAGCATTTGAGCCTGGGCTCCAACGCCCTCGACGCCCCCGGCTTCGATCTGTTGGCGCTGTTCACCGGCTCCGAAGGCCTGCTCGGGGTGATTACCGAAGTCACAGTCAAACTGCTGCCCAAACCCCAGACCGCCAAAGTGCTGTTGGCGGCGTTCGACTCCGTGGAGAAAGCCGGGCGCGCCGTTGGCGACATCATCGCCGCCGGCATCATCCCCGGTGGCCTGGAAATGATGGACAACCTGGCCATCCGCGCCGCCGAGGACTTCATCCACGCCGGTTATCCGGTGGACGCCCAGGCCATTCTGCTGTGCGAACTCGATGGCGTTGAAGCCGACGTATCCGATGACTGCGACCGGGTGCGCCAGGTGCTGCAACAGGCCGGCGCAATCGAGCTGCGCCAGGCGAAGGACGAAGCCGAGCGCGTGCGTTTCTGGGCCGGGCGCAAGAATGCCTTCCCGGCCGTGGGCCGCCTCTCGCCGGACTACTACTGCATGGACGGCACCATCCCCCGTCGCGAGTTGCCCGGCGTGCTGCATGCCATCGCCGAGCTTTCGAACGAATACGGCCTGCGGGTGGCCAACGTGTTCCATGCCGGCGACGGCAACATGCATCCGTTGATTCTGTTCGATGCCAATCAACCCGGTGAGCTGGACCGCGCCGAAGCCCTGGGCGGCAAGATTCTGGAGTTGTGCGTGAAAGTCGGCGGCAGCATCACCGGTGAACACGGCGTGGGTCGCGAGAAGATCAACCAGATGTGCGCGCAGTTCAACAGCGATGAGCTGACCCTGTTCCATGCCATCAAAGCCGCCTTCGACCCGAGCGGCCTGCTCAACCCCGGCAAGAACATTCCGACTCTGCACCGCTGCGCCGAATTCGGTGCAATGCACATACATGGCGGTCAATTGCCCTTCCCTGAGCTGGAGCGTTTCTGATGCGCAGCCCTGAAGATTTCGATGACAGCCAGTTGCTCCTGGAGCAGGTGAATCAGGCGCTGGAAAACGCCACGCCGTTGCGCATCCAGGGTTCCAACAGCAAAGCCTTTCTCGGCCGCACCACGGCCGGGGAAACTCTCGATACCCGCTCGCACCGGGGCATCGTCAGTTACGACCCGACCGAACTGGTGGTCACCGCCCGTTGCGGCACGTTGTTGTCGCAACTGTCGCAGGTGCTGGACGCCGCGCAACAGATGCTGCCCTGCGAGCCACCGTCCTTTGGCGACGGCGCTACCGTCGGCGGCATGATCGCCTGCGGACTGTCCGGGCCTCGGCGCCCGTGGTCCGGTTCGGTACGCGATTTCGTACTCGGCACGCGGGTCATCACAGGGCAAGGCAAGCTGCTGCGCTTCGGTGGCGAGGTGATGAAAAACGTCGCCGGCTACGACCTGTCGCGCCTGATGGCCGGCAGTTACGGATGCCTCGGGTTGATCACCGAAGTCTCCCTTAAAGTGCTGCCAAAACCCCGGCAATCCTTGAGTATCAGCCTGGAAATGGACACTGAACGGGCCTTGCTGCGCCTGGCGGAATGGGGCCAGCAGCCGCTGCCGATCAGCGCCGCCTGCCATGACGGCGAACGCCTGCACCTGCGGCTTGAAGGCGGTGAAGGTTCGGTGGCGGCGGCCCATGAGCGCCTCGGTGGCGAACGGCTGGAGGCCTGCTGGTGGGACGATCTCAACGAACAGCGCTTGAGTTTCTTCGATGAAGACCAGCCGCTTTGGCGCCTGTCCCTGCCGCACAACACACCGAGCCTGTCGCTGCCGGGTCGCCAGTTGGTCGACTGGGGGGGCGCCCAGCGCTGGCTGAAATCCGATGCCGAAGCGGCGTTCATCCGCAAGGTCGTCGACGAGGTCGGCGGCCATGCCACCTGCTTCAGCCACGGCCTGACCGACACCCCGTTCCATCCGCTGCCCCCGGCGCTGCTGCGTTATCACCGCAACCTGAAACAACAACTCGATCCACGGGGCATCTTCAACCCCGGACGGTTGTACGCGGAGCTTTGAACCATGCAGACGACCTTGAGCGAAAGCGCCAGCCATTTGCCCCGTGCCGCAGAAGCCGAAAGCATTCTGCGCACTTGCGTGCACTGCGGGTTCTGCAATGCCACATGCCCGACCTATCAATTGCTCGGCGATGAACTGGACGGGCCACGGGGCCGCATCTACCTGATCAAGCAAGTGCTGGAAGGCAACGAAGTCACGCAAAAGACCCAACAGCACCTGGACCGCTGCCTGTCGTGTCGCAACTGCGAAACCACCTGCCCGTCGGGCGTCGATTACCACAACCTGCTGGACATCGGGCGGGCGGTGGTCGATGCGGCGGTGCCGCGCCCGCTCGGTCAGCGCCTGTTGCGCGAGGGGTTGCGTCAGACCGTGCCGCGTCCCGATGTGTTCAAGGGCTTGATCAATAGCGGTCAGGTGTTCCGCGCGCTGCTGCCCGGCACCCTGCAAAGCAAGTTGCCGCGCAGTGTCTACCCGGCCAAGCCGCGGCCAACGACCTTGCGCGAGCGTCAGGTGCTGATGCTCGAAGGCTGCGTACAGCCCAGCCTGTCGCCCAACACCAATGCCGCGGCGGCGCGGGTGCTGGACCGGTTGGGGATCAGTGTCATCGCGACCCGCGAAGCCGGTTGCTGCGGCGCCGTGGACTACCACCTGGACGCCCAGGCCGCCGGCCTCGATCGCGCCCGACGCAACATCGACGCGTGGTGGCCGGGCATCGAAAAAGGCGCCGAAGCGATTGTGCAGACTGCCAGCGGTTGCGGCGCCTTCATCAAGGATTACGGCCATCTGCTCGCCAGCGACCCGGCCTATGCCGACAAGGCCAAGAGGGTCAGTGCGCTGGCCCGGGACCTGGTGGAAGTGCTGCGCGACGAACCACTGGAAAAGCTCGGCATCCACGCCTCGCAACGCCTGGCCTTCCATTGCCCCTGCACCTTGCAACACGGGCAAAAACTTGGCGGTGCCGTGGAAGCACTGCTGACCAGGTTCGGTTTCAACCTGACGTCCGTCCCCGACGGGCACCTGTGCTGCGGTTCGGCGGGCACCTATTCGCTGACCCAGCCCGAACTGTCGCGACAACTGCGCGACAACAAGCTAAACGCCCTGGAAAGCGGCCATCCCGAAGTCATTGTCACGGCCAACATCGGCTGCCAGTCGCACCTCGACGGCGCGGGCCGAACCCCGGTGCGGCACTGGATCGAACTGGTCGAAGCCGCCCTGCCTTAACCGAATACTGGAGCTGCCCATGAACCGCAAAGCCGTCCTGAGCCAGACCGAAGTCCAGCAGATCATCAAAGCCGCGCGCACCGAAGCACAGGCCAATCAATGGGCCGTGACCATAGTGGTGGTCGATGACGGCGGCCACCCGCTGGCCCTCGAACGCCTCGACGGCTGCGCGCCCGGCAGTGCCTACATCGCCACCGAAAAGGCGCGCACCTCGGCCCTCGGGCGGCGCGAATCGAAAAGTTATGAGGACATGGTAAACGCCGGGCGCTACGCTTTCCTGTCAGCACCGTTGCTGACCTCGCTGGAGGGTGGCGTGCCGATTGTTTTCGATGGCCAGGTGATTGGTGCAGTCGGCGTGTCGGGCGTCAAGGCCGAGCAGGATGCGCAGGTAGCGAAGGCCGGGGCGCAGTGCGTGAAATGAGATTTTGGCATCACCATTTCCACCCTGTAGGAGCGAGCCTGCTCGCTCCTACAGGGGTCCGTGTTAGACCAGCAGAGAGGAGTTGCACCGATGACCCGCCTAACTGCCAAAGACTTCGCCCCCGAACTGCTGGAACTGTACGACTACTACGCCCACGGCAAGATCGATCGTCGGGAGTTTCTCGATCGTGCGGCGTTATTTGCCTTCGCAGGTTTGACCGCCAGTGCCCTGCTCGCGGCTCTAAGCCCCAACTACGCGCTGGCCGAGCAGGTCGAGTTCACCGATCCGGACATTGTTCCCGAATACATCACCTACCCGTCGCCCAAGGGCCATGGCCAGGTTCGCGGTTATCTGGTGCGCCCGGCCAAGGCCACCGGCAAGGTGCCGGCGGTGGTGGTCGTGCACGAGAATCGCGGGCTCAACCCGTACATCGAAGATGTGGCCCGGCGTTTGGCCAAGGCCGGTTTCATCGCTCTGGCCCCGGATGGCCTGAGTTCGGTCGGCGGTTATCCCGGCAATGATGACAAGGGCCGCGAGCTTCAGGCCACGGTCGACCCGGAAAAGCTCATGAACGACTTTTTCGCCGCCGTCGAGTGGATGATGAAACACCCTGCCGCCAGTGGAAAAGTCGGCATCACCGGGTTCTGTTACGGCGGTGGCGTGACCAATGCAGCCGCCGTGGCCTATCCGGAACTGGGCGCCGCCGTGTCGTTTTATGGCCGCCAGCCAACGGCCGAGGAAGTGCCCCGGATCAAGGCCCCGGTGATGCTGCACTACGGCGAACTGGATACGCGGATCAACGAAGGCTGGCCCGCCTATGAAAAAGCGTTGAAGGCCGGGGGCAAGATCTATGAGGCCTACATTTATCCGGGCTGCAACCATGGTTTCCACAACGACTCCACGCCGCGCTACGACGAGGCGGCAGCCAAACTGGCGTGGGAGCGGACGTTGGGGTGGTTTAAAAAGTATCTGGTTTGACAGAAATTACTCGGCCTGCAATTCCGGCCCCTTCGCGGGCAAGCCCGCTCCCACAGGGGTTTCGAGTCGTTCATAAACATACATTCCAACCCGGTCAACTGTGGGAGCGAGCTTGCTCGCGATGGCGGTATCACTGCTGCTGACTATTTCGGTTGCGCCACGGTACGCAGATAAGGCTTCAAGGTCTTGAAACCATCCGGATATTTCTTCTTCGCGTCCTCGTCAGACACCGACGTCGGGATGATCACATCCTCACCCGGCCGCCAGTTCACCGGCGTGGCAACGGTATGCTTGGCATTCAGTTGCAGAGAGTCGAGCAGCCGCAGCACTTCATCGAAATTGCGCCCGGCGCTCATCGGGTAGATCAGCATGGCCTTGACCTTCTTGTCCGGGCCGACAATGAACACCGAACGCACCGTGGCGTTGTCCACCGCTGTGCGCGCGCCGCCACTGGCATTGGGGTGGATCATGTCGTAGAGCTTGGCCACCACCAGGTTTTCGTCGCCGATCAGCGGATAGTTGACCGCCGTGCCCTGGGTCTCGGCGATGTCACCGACCCAACGGTTGTGGTCACTGACCGGGTCGACGCTGAGCCCGAGGACCTTGGTGTTGCGCTTGTCGAATTCCGGCTTGAGTTTGGCCAGGTAACCCAGTTCGGTGGTGCATACCGGGGTGAAATCCTTGGGATGGGAAAACAGGATGGCCCACCCATCGCCGATCCATTGGTGAAAATTGAGTGTGCCTTCGGTGGTGTCGGCGGTGAAATCCGGTGCTTCGTCGCCAATGCGGATTGCCATGTTCGATCTCCTTGCAGTGATGGACAGGGACGCCGCCAGAACAGTGAATGCACTTCCCGCGGCATGGACGCGAATCAGTATAGGAGAGGTTCGACGACTCGCCGGAACGGGTTGAACAAGTCGCTAGCCCACCAGCGCAATCAGTTGTTGGCGCTGGGCATCGGTCAGCATCGGGCCAAAACCGGCCCGGGCATTTTCCGCCATGTAGCGCGGGTTGCCGGTGCCCGGAATCACGCAGGTCACCGCCGAATGCGACAGCAGGAACTTCAGCGCCAGTTGCGGCCAGCTCTTGACCCCGACTTGCGCCGCCCAGCCCGGTAGCGGTTTTTCCTTCAGCCTGGCTAACAAGCCGCCACCGCCGAACGGCCGGTTGCAGATCACCGCCACCCCACGCTCGCGGCACAACGGCAGCAGGCGTTTCTCGACACCGCGATCATCCAGCGCGTAGTTGATCTGCAAGAAATCCAGCGGCTCGGCCTTGAGTACCGCTTCCACTTCTTCATAGGCCGACGCCGTGTAATGGGTGATGCCAATGTAGCGAATGCGCCCTTTTTCCTTCCAGTGGCGCAAGGTCGGCAAGTGCGTCTGCCAGTCCAGCAGGTTGTGGATCTGCATCAGGTCGATCCGGTCGGTCTGCAACAGGGCGAAGGATTGTTCCATCTGCGCGATGCCTTCTTCGCGCCCGCGGGTCCACACCTTGGTGGCCAGGAACGCCGGTGAGCGCGGCTCATGGATCGACAGCAATTGACCAGTGGTCTGTTCGGCGCGACCGTACATCGGCGAGCTGTCGATGAGCTTGCCACCCTTGTCGAACAACGCATCCAGCACTGCAGGCAAATCTTTGCAGGCCGGTTGCGAAGGCTCGACATCGAATCCGCGATAAGTGCCCAACCCTACGATCGGCAAGGACTCGTTGCTGGAAGGAATGGCGCGGGTCTGCATGGTCTAGCCTCCTGTTCCCGTCGACGGCGCCAGTTGCGCACCTGCCGAAGACCGCCGAAGCACCGGCAGTCAGCGTGAGTATTTCTCTATGGGTCAACCCTCAGGATGGCTCATAAAACGCTTCTCACCAGTCGCCGGGATTCGGTCCATCGCGTCGACACTCCGGATAACCCGCGCCATGAGTCGATTGACTACACTCTGAAAGCCTTCCGGCAGTAGCCGCGTTCTAACCCCGAGCAGTCAATGCCGCCCACTAACGTTAGTCGAATGTCGCGCCCCCTGGTGTTACTCGTCGTCATCGTCGCTGCGTTGTACCTGGCGCTGTGCGTGGCGCTGTTCGTGTTTCAACGGGCACTTATTTACTACCCGCAGCCTCGCGCCGTCGGGACATCCGGGGCGCTGCTCACCCTGCCGGTCGCGGACGCACAGGTGCTGGTCTCCGTCCGCCCTCACGAGGGTCCCAACGCGCTGATTTATTTTGGCGGCAATGCCGAAGACGTCTCGCGCAACTTGCCCGAGTTCTCCCAAGCGTTCCCTGACTACGCCCTGTACCTGCTGCATTACCGTGGCTATGGCGGGAGTTCCGGCTCGCCTTCCGAAGAGGCCATTGCCCGCGACGCCATCACGTTGTTCGACCAGGTGCATGCCAGCCATCCGCATGTGGCGGTGGTCGGACGCAGCCTGGGTTCGGGCGTTGCCGTGCGCCTGGCCAGCCAGCGCCCGGTGGCACGGCTGGTATTGATCACGCCCTACAACAGCCTCGAAGGGCTCGCCGCCCGACAGTTCCGCTGGTTTCCGGTGCGCTGGTTGTTGAAGGACAAATACCCGTCCTGGCAGTACGCCTCCCGTATCACGGTGCCGACTCGCCTGATTGCCGCCGAGCATGATGAAGTGATTCCGCGTTCGAGCACCGAGCGTTTGTACACACACTTCGCCAAAGGCGTGGCGTCACTGCAGGTGATACCGGGTACGGAGCATAACTCGATCAGCGAAAGCCCGGAGTACTTGAAGGCGCTGAAGGAAGGGTTGTAACGGGAACACCAGTTTTTGTGGCCGTTCATCCGAGAATTCGCCTCCACCCAATAAAAACATATTTTTATGCCTATATTGATATTGTCGAACGTTCCCACTCTCAGAGGGTGCCGTCATGAATATCAAAACCCTGGCTTTGCTCCTGCTGGCTTTCTGTGCGCAACCGGTCTGGAGCCAGACTCCCCCCGTATCCCCCGCCGCTGCCGCTGCCGATAGCCCCGCGCTGACCACGCGCCTGGCCTTGCGAGACCTTTGGGTCGAACACATTTTCTGGATCAGGAACTACGCGCTGGCCAACCAATCCGCCGACAAAAAGCAAGCCAAAGTCGCGGCGGACCAGGTCGTCGACAACGCCACCAAAATCGCCAACAGCATCGCCCCGCTCTACGGCCAACCGGCGGCGGATCAATTGCTCAAGCTGCTTGCCGGTCATTGGGGCGCGGTGAAACACTACAGTGACGCCACCGTCGCGAAAGACGCGAAAGGCAAGCAGGCTGCGGTCACCGAATTGACCAGCAATGCCAAGGCGATTGCGGCTTTCCTGGCCACCGCCAACCCCAATCTGCCTGAAGCCACACTGGTCAACATGTTGTCAGCCCATGGCGGTCACCACGTCGCCCAGATCGATGAGTTTGCCGCGCACGATTACACCGGCGAAGCCCGCACCTGGGCGATGATGCGCACGCACATCCTGGCCCTGGCCGACGCGTTGACCGGCGCGCTGGTCAAGCAATTCCCGGACAAGTTCTGATACCGCGCGAGGGCATCCCATGCTGGAAGGACTGGGCCGAACACAGCAGGACCTGCTCAATGCACTGCTGCACCATGCGGGCGGCATGAGCATTGACGAGTTGGCTGAACATCTGGCCGTCACGCGCACGGCGATCCGCCAACATCTGGCGGCGCTGGAGCGTGACGATCTGGTGCTGCGCGGCGACACCCGTCCGACGGGCCGTCGTCCGGAGCAGCTGTATCGGCTCACCGACCACGCGCGGGAGCAGTTCCCTCGCCACTATCAGCTACTGGCCAGCGTATTGATTGATGAAGTAGCGGGCATCATCGGTCCTCAAGCCCTGACTTCACTGATGCGCAGCATGGGCCGAAAACTGGCTTTGGACCGGGAACAACAGGTCGTGGATGAAGCCAGGATCGTCCAGCACATGAACCAGGCGGGCTACGAAGCCGAGGTGTTTTTTCGTTCAGGCGGCACCCCGGAAATCGTCGCCCATAACTGCGTGTTCCATCGCCTGGCCGCCGAGCACCCGGTGGTCTGCGAACTGGACCTGGCCTTGATCGGCGCACTGGGCGGCGGTGAAGTCGAGCACAGCGAATGCATGGTGCGCGGCGGGCATGTCTGTCGCTTCAGGCTGCGACCGACAGAAAGCCCGGAGCCGCCACTCGGAGACTGACCCTACAGATCGACTATCTGCATGTTCGCTTTGAGAAACCTCATCAACTCGGATGCCGCCGGCGACAGGCTGTGCCCCTTACGGCACAGGATGCCGATCTGGCGTTCCACCCGTGGTTCAGAAAGCGGCAGGAACGCCAGTTTCTCATTGCCCTGCGGGAACGCCAGGGACGGCAGCGTCGTGATACCGATGCCCTCTTCCAGCATCGCGATCAGCGAAATCATGTTGGAGACGAACAGCAGACTGCTGTCCAGCAACCCCGCCGCTTCCGTGCCTGCGAGCAAGCGCGACGTGCCATTGCGCACCAGCGGGTAGGCTTGCAGGCTCGACCAATGCAATGCCTCGCCGTTCGCAACCAACGGATGATCGTGGCGGCAGACCACTCCCACCCGATCACTCAGGATCGGCACGAACTCAATGTTTTCGTCCGCCGCCCAAACGCTGCTGATCGCAAAGTCCACCTGCCCCTGGACCAACAACTGCTGGACGCTGTCGGCGTTGCCATCCTGCATGCTGATCTGCATTTTCGGGTGCTCGCTGACAAACCGTGCGAGCAGATGCGGCAACAACCGACTGGCCACCGAAGGCACCGTAGCGATGCTCACCTGACCGATTTCATGCCGCGCCAGCAAGCTGACTTCGCGGGCGATGCGGTCGTGATGCGCGAGCAAATCCTGGAACAGCGGCAAGCAGTGCTCACCGAATGGCGTCAGTTCGGTTTTGCCACCCTTTTCGAACAGCGGCTGGCCGAGCTTTTGCTCCAGCTCGCGCACGGCCAGGGACAGTGCCGGTTGCGTGCGATAGGCCTGCTTCGCCGCGCCGTGAAAGCTTTTCAACTGGGCAACCAGGACGAAATAGCGCAGTTGGGTAATCTTCAGTTCGGGCAGCATGGTTAGTTTTCCTTATCGTTTCATATTTATTATTAATTTTTATTTGCAGACTAATACTCTCAAGATGGAGCCAACGCAATCGGAGGTTCCCATGGCACTGCAACCCTGCAAAAACTACATCGGCGGTAATTGGTGCGAAGGCCAAGGCGTCATCGCCAACCACAGCCCTTCGGATGTTCAAGACCTCATTGGCCATTACCATCAGGCCAGCGCCGAACAGACGCTGGATGCCATCGCCGCCGCCCGCAACGCCCAACCACAATGGGCCCTCAGCGGCCTGGAACAGCGCCAGCACGTGTTGATGGCCATCGGCAACGAGTTGATGGCGCGCAAGGAAGAGCTCGGCGAACTGCTCTCCCGGGAAGAAGGCAAGCCGCTGGCCGAGGGCATCGGCGAGGTCAATCGCTCCGCGCAGTTCTTCCACTACTACGCCGCTGAAGTGCTGCGTCAGATGGGCGAGACGGCCGCCTCGGTACGTCCCGGCATCGAGATCGAAGTCCAGCGTGAACCGGTGGGCGTAGTCGGCATCATCACGCCATGGAATTTCCCCATGGCCACCGCCGCGTGGAAGATTGCACCGGCCCTGGCCTTCGGCAACGCAGTCGTGTTCAAACCGGCCAACCTGGTGCCGGCCAGCGCCTGGGCCCTGACTGAAATCATCAGCCGTCAGGCCTTGCCCGCCGGCACCTTCAACCTGGTCATGGGCAGCGGCGCTGTGGTCGGCGAAAGCCTGATCCAGTCCGCCGACATCGACGCGTTGACCTTCACCGGTTCCCTGCAAACCGGTCGCCGCGTCGCGGTCGCCACCGCCAGCAATCTGGTGCGTTGCCAACTGGAAATGGGCAGCAAGAACGCCTTGGTAGTGCTCGATGACGCCGACCTCGACATCGCCGTGGAATGCGCGTTGAACGGCGCCTTCTTCGGCACCGGGCAAAAGTGCACGGCCTCTTCGCGATTGATCGTCTGCGACGGCATCCATGACCGTTTCGTCGAAGCACTGGTGGCGCGCATGCGTCAGTTGAAAGTCGGCCATGCCCTCGGACAAGGGGTGCAGATCGGCCCGGTGGCCGAAGCCCGACAACTGGAGCAGAACCTTCATTACCTGCAACTGGCCGAAGACGAAGGTGCGACCCTGGTCGAGGGCGGCGAATTGCTGAACCTGCAACCGGCCGGGCACTACATGCGCCCCGCCCTGTTCATCAACAGTCACAACAACATGCGCATCAACCGCGAGGAAGTCTTCGGGCCGATTGCCTGTGTGATCCGGGTCAACGATTACGAAGAAGCCCTCGCCGTGTTGAACGACACCGAATACGGCCTCACCGCCGGAATCATCACCCAGTCGCTGCGTCATGCCAGCGACTTCAAGCGCCGGGCCCGCACCGGTTGCGTCATGGTCAATCTGCCCACCGCCGGCACCGATTACCACGTGCCGTTCGGCGGCCGCAAAGCCTCCAGCTTCGGGCCACGCGAGCAAGGGCAATACGCCCGCGAGTTCTACACGGTGGTCAAGACCACCTACGTGCGACCTTGAAAGGGAGATCAGCATGCACGACTTATTGATGATCGACGGCCTGCAATATTCCCACTGGAACGAAGAGATCTTTCGCCAGATGCAGGAAGGTGGCCTGAGCGCGGTACACGCCACCATCGCCTACCACGAGAACGCCCGGGAAACCCTGTCGCGAATCGGCGAGTGGAACCGCCGCTTCGAAACCTGGCCGCAGCTGATTCGTCCGGTACGCGAGGCTTCGGACATTCGTCTGGCGCATCAGGAAGGCCGCGTCGGGATTTTCTTCGGCTTCCAGAACTGCTCGCCGATTGAAGACGACATCAGCCTGGTGGAGGTTTTCCGCCAGCTCGGTGTGCTGATCATGCAGCTCACCTACAACAACCAGAGCCTGCTGGCCAGCGGTTGCTACGAGACCGAAGACAATGGCATCAGCCGTTTCGGCCGCCAGGTGATTCGCGAGATGAACCGCGTCGGCATGCTGATCGACATGTCCCACAGCGCCGAGCGCAGCACCCTGGAAGCCATCGAGCTGTCGAGCCGGCCGGTGATCGTCTCCCACGCCAACCCGTCGAGTTTCCACGCGGCCAAGCGCAACAAATCCAACGCGGTGTTGCGCGGTATCGCCGAGTCCGGTGGCCTGCTGGGCTTCAGCACTTACCCGTTCCACCTCAAGGGTGCGTCGGGCTGCACCCTGGAATCCTTCTGCGACATGGTCGCCAGCACCGCGGAATTGATGGGCGTCGAACACATCGGCATCGGCACCGACCTGTGCCAGCAACAACCCCTGCAAGTGCTCGAATGGATGCGCAACGGGCGCTGGAGCAAAGACAAGGATTACGGCGAAGGATCAAAGGACAACGCCAACTGGCCGGCACCGCTGCAATGGTTCCGCGACAGCCGGGATTTCCCGGTGATCGCCCAGGGCCTGCGCGACCGTGGCTTCGCCGAGGACGAGGTACGCAACATCATGGGACTCAACTGGCTGCGCCTGCTGGAAAACGCTACGACGGCGCAAAACTGACTCTTGATCGACACCGTGAGGACAGCATGAAAAATAACAACAATAGCCTCCCGTTCATCTCCCCGACCGGCGATGCACAGCCCCAGGCGCGTATTTTGGAGGCATCATGAAAACATCCGACACCCTGCAAGCCGACGTCCAGCCACTGGACCTTGCACCGCCAAAAAAAGACATCGACTGGCCGCTGTTCCTCATTAGTGGCGGCTTCCTCGGCGCCTTCCTGATCGCGGCACTGGTCGACATCGATGGCGTGTCGCTGCTGGTGAACACGCTGTTCGCCTGGTCGACGAAGTTCTTCGGGTTGTACTGGCAGATCCTGATGCTCGCGACCTTTGCCATGAGCTTGATCATCTGCTTCAGCAAGTGCGGGCGCGTCAGACTGGGCGGCGTTGATCAGCGGCCCGACTCCAGCACCTTCAACTGGATCGCCGTGATCATGTGCGCCCTGCTCGCCGGCGGCGGTGCCTTCTGGGCGGCAGCGGAACCGATGATGCACTTCGCCAGCCCACCACCGTTGTTCGCCGGGGTGCAACCGCACACCGAAGCCGCCGCACACGCTGCGCTTGCGCAATCGTTCGTGCACTGGGGCTTCCTGGCCTGGGCAGTGCTGGGCAGCCTGCTGGCCATCGTGCTGATGCATTTGCATTACGACAAAGGCTTGCCACTGGCACCGCGCACCTTGCTCTATCCCTTGTTCGGCGAACGCGCGCTCAAGGGACCGATCGGCACCCTGGCAGACGCCACCTCGATCATCGCCGTCGTCGCCGGCACCATCGGCCCGATCGGTTTCCTCGGCCTGCAGATCAGCAGCGCGTTGCACTCGGTCTGGGGCATTCCCAATGACCTGGTGGTGCAATCCATCACCATCGTGCTGGTCACGGTGATGTACACCACGTCCTGCCTGGTCGGGCTCAAGGGCATCCGATTCGTCAGTGAGATCAACGTCTGGCTGATGATCGGCCTGGCGGTGTTCATGGTGCTGCTCGGGCCCACCGCGTTCATTCTCGGCGGCTTTCCCACCGCGTTTGCCTTGCACCTTGAGCAGTTCATTCCGATGACCCTGTTCCGCGCCGATCCGAAATGGCTCGACTGGTGGACGGTGTTCTACTGGGGCTGGTTCATTGGCTACGCGCCGATGGTTGCCCTGTATGTGGCGAAGATTTCCCGTGGCCGGACCATCCGCGAAGTGATCATGACCCTGTCGATCATCGCCCCGCTGGTGACCATGTTCTGGTTCACCGTGGTCGGTGGCGCCGGCATCGGCATGGAGTTGCAGACGCCGGGCATCGTCACCGCCCACGGCGCGCAGCCCGAAGACCTGCTGCTGGGCGTGACCCAGAACCTGCCCCTGGGTGGCCTGATCTCGGCGCTGTTCCTGTTCCTGAGCTTCATTTCCGTGGCCACCAACGGCGATGCAATGGCGTTCACCGTGGCGATGGCCATGTCCCGCAATGATGAGCCCGGCAATGACAAGCCCAAGGCATGGCTGCGCGCATTCTGGGCCATCGGCATGGGCCTGGCCGCCGTGGTGTTGATCACCATTGGTTCGGGTGGGGTCACGGCGCTGCAATCCTTTATCGTAATCACCGCCGTACCGGTTTCACTGCTGATCCTGCCGTCGCTCTGGGATGCACTGCGCATCGCCCGGCAGATGGCTCGCGAACAGGCAGTCTGATGATGAACAGTTCAGGAATAGCAATGATGTCGCACACCGACACAGACACCTCTTCGGCCTTGCGGCCCGCCGCCCGGGTCATGGACCTGGAGCGGCTGGGCAGCCACTTTCAGAGCCGCTTGAGTTTCGTGCGCAGCAGCATGCGGCGGATGATGAACGAGCAGTGGCGCATCCAGCGCACCTGCTTCGACCTGGATGCCGAGGGCTTCGGGACAGCGATCTACCGCATCGACACCGCCAGTGCCCACTATCACTGCGTGATTTTCTCGATGTACCTGCCGCCGGAAAAGCGCAGCGACCGGGTCATCGCCGATCAGTGGGATGTCAGTTTTGTCCTGCTTGCCGGTGATGTCGACGAACAGCAGTTGGCCGACTTGCGACGCAATGTACCGCTACAGGAAGCCGGGCGTTTTGATTCGCGAGTGCTGGTGCTGTCACGGGCCAACCGCAGCCTGCGCAACTTCGAGCGTTTCCTTGAAGCGCTGGCCGAAGGCTGTCAGCCAGACCCACGGCAACTGGCCGAGGTCGGCTACCTGTATCGCACCACCGCGGTGTACGGCAACGGCAAGTTCGGCATCGCCGACTTCAGTTGCCTGCAAGGCACTGCGGACTTCACACAACCGTTCAGCGCACAAATGTTTACCGTGTACCTGTTGCGGCATTTCAGCATCGAGCAGATCGAGCACATGGCCCGGGCGCGCAACCCACAGCGGGCAGTGGGTCTGGATCCCGCCCTGCAGCGTTACCTTGGGGTCGGCAATTCCACGGGGTTGGGCATGGCGCCGTTCCTGATCAATCACCCGCAACTGGTCGACCAATGGGTGTGGGCCAGGGAGACCGCACTGGCACAAGTGGTGGCGCAAGCGGCCGACTTGCCTCATACCCAGCGCTTTCAGGCGTTGCTGCAACGGGCCCGTCAGCACTTGCAGCAAACCAGCACCGAGGACCAACGGCAAAGCGGCATCGACCAGCAGACGCTGGCCGATCTCGAACAACTGGCCGAGTGGTTCACGGGCCAGTCCGTCAACGCGGGTTTGTGGTCGCGGCTGCAAGCCTGGGCCGAAGTGAATGTCGGCGCGGGTTGCCAGGAGCTGGTGGTCAGCCTGCTGCTGGAGTTGTACCCCGAACAGGTCGATCCCCTGGCGGAGCAGATGTCAGTCAATGAGGGTTTTCGCCTGAACGCCGAGATGCCGCTGGAAGAGCTGTGCGACCTCATCGAGACCGAGTACCGCTGGGCGTTCGAGTACGACTTGAGCGGTGCCGAGGCCAACCACTTTTTCTGGTATCGCTCGGCGGAAAAGGAAGAACCACGCCTGGGTGAACGGGCCATGGAGCCAGGTGCCGAGAAAGAAATGCAGTTGGGGATTGCGCACAACATTCAACGTTGTCATCGCGCCCTGCTTGCCTACCGCGAGCAACACCCACGGCAATTGACCGCACACTTTCTGCTGGAACTGCCGCAGTTCAAAGGCACTGTCTGCCGCCTGCAAGGCATGGCCCGCTGCGCCTTCGGGGAGATCCGCGCCAACCTGATGGACCGCAGCATGCTGCCGATCCACTTGCTGCGCTGCAAACTGGCGTTCTTCGGCGCCGGCAAGTTCGATCCCAAGTCCAGCCGTTGGGTGCGCATCACCTTGTTTCAGGGGGCACCGCTGGTCAGCGAGATCGGCCAGCCGTTCCCTGACGACTGGAATTTTGCCGTCATGCCTGAACTGACCAACGCTGCCGGAGCACTCTGAAATGCGTGTATCGCTCAATGAAATCCAGGTGATCTGCCGCAAGGCCTTCGAAGGCATCGGTTTTGCACCCGGTGATTGCGACGACGCCGCCGAGATGATCGCCAGGCTGCAACAGCAAGGCCTCGATGGTATCGGTGCGCTGAAAAAGGCGTTGGACTTCCTTCACGATGAAGTCGATCGCCCCATCGAAACCTGCTACGAAGACGCCACGCAACTGACGCTCGATGCCCATGGCCAGAGCGTGTTGCGCTGCGCCGCCCAGGCCATCGAACTGGGGGTGAGCAAGGCCTTGCGCGGTGGCAGTGCGCTGATCCGCGTCCGCCATTGTCACAACCGCATTCTGCTGCTGGGCTACCTGGCGCGCTGTGCCGGACAAGGTCTGAATTTTTGTGTGTACTGGCGCGATGCCCGGCAAGAACTGGTGGCTACCTTCAGCGCCGGCCACACCAGCCCGGCCTTGCGGGTGTATGACCTGCCGCAACCAGCGCAGGGCGATGAGCAAAGCATCAACGTGCTGATTTCCCGGCACTTCGCGCTGCTGCCACGCCTGAGTGCCGAAGACGCGGCCCCGACGTTTGAACACAGTCAGCCGACACCCGCGGGCGGGCTTCAGGTCAATGATGAAGTCTGGGCCCAGTTGAAGAAGCTGGGTGAACGGGTGCTGGTGGAAAGCACCGAAGAATCCCGTCGCCGTGGAGCCGGCGAAGGCAGCGACGCCCGGTAAAACCCTCAAACCCGCATCAGGAAGCATCAATGAAACAGGCAATCAAGACCGACCTCTTTGCCTCGCGCGCGCCATTGGAATGGGCGGTTGTCGGCAACGGCACGCTGTACACCGCGCAAATCCCCATCGACCGCCAGGGCCAGGTGGTGAACGGCGGCATCGAAGCGCAAACCCGGCAGACCCTGGACAACCTGCGCCACACCCTGCAAGCCGCCGGCAGCTCGCTGGACGCGGTCACTCAAGTGCTGATCTACGTGACCGACCGCAGCTACCTGGCAACCGTGAATGCGGTCTACGCCGAGTACTTCCAGGCGCCCTACCCTAACCGCGCCGCCATGGTGGTGGCAGGGCTGGCCCGGGAAGAAATGCTGGTGGAACTGGTGGTGTACGCCTGCATGGATTGATCGATTCAGGACCGCTGCGGGTCACTGGTGTACACAAAACCTGTGGGAGCGGGCTTGCTCGCGAAAGCGGTGTGTCAGGTAGCATCAATGTCGTCTGACACGCCGCCTTCGTCGGAACGCCGCCCGGAGCAAGCCCGCTCCCACAGAAGTCCTACCCTTCGTCGGACATTCGGTTCCGGCCACAAACAGGTTCGCTCACGCCGTGAACCTTGTCTCCAGACCCCGGTCATACCCGAGCATTTTTCCCCTCCTATCGTCGTCATCTCATCCGAGTTGTCCGTCCATGCGCCAAACTGTCGTTGCCTTGCGCTTTTCTTCGCTGTGCCTGTTTTCCCTGTTCCCCGTTTTTGCCAGCCCCGCCCACGCCGATGGGCAACGGCAACTGGTGGACGCCATCAACGACTATCGTGCTCATCCGCAACGCTGCGACCGGCGACCCGCGCAACGTTTATCTCCACTGACGCTCAAATCGAACCTGGCCCTGCCCGTTGGCTATGGCGGTGGGTTGCGGGACCGGTTAAAGGCTTCCGGCTATCAGGCCACAATGGTGCGGTCGATCCGTGTGGTGGGTGCGCGGGATGCCGAAGAGGCCTTTGATATGTTCCAGGACGAGCATTGCGCCGCACTGCTCGACAACCAATACGCCGACATCGGCGTCAGCCGCGCCGGGAGTGAGTGGCAAGTGGTGCTGGCACGGCCGGTGCTCGACGGGCAAACCAGCGATCCTCGCAGCGCCGGCCAGGCGTTGCTGGCACAGGTCAACGCAGCCCGGGCCAAACCGCGCCTGTGTGGTCGCCAGCGTTTCGCCGCCGCGCGGCCGCTGACCTGGAACGCCTCCCTCGGCGCCGCAGCCCAGGGCCATAGCAAGGCCATGGCCTATGGCAACTATTTCGCCCACCAGGACCCCGACGGCGACATGCCCTACGACCGCGCCAGAGCCGCTGGTTACCGTGGCCGGCAGATCGGTGAAAACATCGCCGCCGGGCAAGGTTCACCGAGCAAGGCCATGGCCGGCTGGCTCGCCAGCCCCGGGCACTGCGCCAACCTGATGAACCCGATGTTCACCCAGGTCGGCGCCGCTTACGCCGCCAACGCGCGCAGCGACAACGGTGTTTACTGGACAATGTTGTTTGGCGCGCCCTGAACCACTGGCCAGACCGACTTTGCGGGCATTAAAAAGCCCGCACTGGGCGGGCTTCGCGGGTGAATGTAAGTAGGTGGCCGGTGCTGGTCTCCGGCTTACAAGGTTTATCAGGCCTCCCACAAAAGAGCCGTGAAACTGTAATGGAACTCTTCTGCTTCACACGGCATAAGGGCTGGATCCCAGCGCGGGGATCTTTCTAACCGTGTACCCTTCGGAACGCGCCCCACGTCTCCTTGCTATCCTTTTGCGCATCAGTCTGCGTCTTCACCTACAAGGTTGAGGATAGCAAAACAGGCACAGTTGCCAACCGGGCTTTTAGACCGATTTCGACCAGCAGAAAACACGGCAGGAAACAAAAATACTATCGACAAGGAGATGACATTACATGGATGAATTTCACCAAGGCAGTTGCCTCTGCGGCGCCATCAAATATGGCTTGTCGACCGAGCTGAATGCCGTCACCCATTGCCATTGCAGCCAATGCCGAAAGAGCCATGGGGCTGCGTTTGCGACCTACGCGAGCGCACCCGCCTCGACGCTGTCGATCATGACCGGCACAGATTCGCTGCAGGCGTTTGAATCGTCCAAAGGTGTCACGCGGCAGTTCTGTTCCCGCTGCGGATCTTCGCTGTTCTGGACTGACTCGACAGGCGCGTTTTCCGAGTGGGTTTCGATTGCCCTCGGCTCGCTGGATACGCCGCTACGAACACGCAAGCAAAAACATGTTTGTGTCGGCTCGAAAGCGGATTGGTACGAGATCAACGATCAGCATCCACAAACCGCCTGAGTCGTGGGAGCGAGATTGCTCGCGATAGCGTCCTTACAGCCAGCATCGGTGTGACTGACCCACCGCTATCGCGAGCAGGCTCRCTCCCACAGTGATTTCGGTTGCTCGCAGATTTTGCGTACAYCCACTAACCCCTGTGGGAGCGAGCTTGCTCGCGATAGCGTCCTTATAGCCAGCATCGGTGTGACTGACCCACCGCTATCGCGAGCAGGCTCACTCCCACAGTGATTTCGGTTGCTCGCAGATTTTGCGTACAYCCACTAACCCTGTGGGAGCGACGGTGCGGCGATCCGACTTGCTCGCGATAGCGTCCTTACAGCCAGCATCGATGTGACTGACCCACCGCTATCGCGAGCAAGCTCGCTCCCACAGTGATTTCGGTTGCTCGCAGATTTTGCGTACACCCACTAACCCCTGTGGGAGCGACGGTGCGGC
>NZ_JBFREX010000017.1:0-180548 GCF_052114525.1 Pseudomonas sp. KB_15
GCTGGCCGAGAAAATGATCCATTTGTCCGGCCTGAGCGTCCGTTCGGAAAAAAACCTGCATGGTGACATCGCTATCGAATTCACCGGGCTGCGTCCGGGTGAGAAGCTCTACGAAGAGCTGTTGATCGGTGACAACGTCAGCGCGACCCAGCATCCAATGATCATGACGGCCAACGAGGATCACCTGTCCTGGGATTTGCTGAAGGGCAAGTTGACCGAGTTGCTCGCCGCGGTGGATCAGGACGACTATGCGCGCGTCCGCCAGTTGTTGCGCGACACCGTCAGCGGCTACACCCCCGACGGTGAGATTGTCGACTGGATCTACCAGCAGCGCCGCCTGGAACCCTGATTGTTTCATATGCAGTAACGTACACATTTTTGACAGTCCCATGGCATAGCCTACGTTTGGAGAGCAGCTTCGGAAAAGCTGCTTTCTCAAACGACGTCATGGAGTTTCACTAATGCGTACAAGCAGTTTCTACTCTCTGGTATTCGCCCTTCTCACCAGCGCTTCCCTTACGACAATCGCCGCGCCTGTCAAGGCACCAGAGGTGACGAATGCGCCTCTGGTGCAGGATGTGGCCGTCAAGGCGCCATCCGGCAAAGTCGATCTCAATAGTGCTGATGTACCTACGCTGCAACGTGAGCTGGCTGGGGTGGGCGAGGCCAAAGCGAAAGCAATTGTTGCTTATCGTGAAAGTAATGGTGCGTTTGCGTCAGTTGACGAATTGCTGGAAGTGAAGGGTATCGGCAAAGCGCTTCTGGATAGAAACCGCGACAGGATCGAGGTGAACTGAAGGCGAAACTGGACGACAAAGGTCGATCATTGATCGGCCTTTGCCAGTAGCGAGAGTTATGCCCGGTGGGCCAGTCGCAGTACTTGAACGGTTTGTCGGTTACCCAGGATCAGGCAAAGTACAGGTCCGCGTTGTTCAGCAAGGTCGTCTGCCCAAGCAGCGTGAAATTGCCAACGTAAGCGCCATCACTGCAGTGTCGAATGTCACGACCAGCCCATTGGTTTGCAGCATTTGTGTCACTGCCTTGGTAGTCGTCCAGCCGTTGATATGCAGGGTGTCTTCACCTTGTTTGAAATCCTGGATGGTGTCCGAGCCCGGGCTTGCGTTGAGTACGAAAACGTCCTGCCCATTTCCGCCAATCAGACTTCGCTTTGATCGCCTTATGGGCTGCTTTGACGCATGAAGGTCCTGTCGCTCAGTTACTGTTGAATGCGCACTGTTCATCCGCCCCACCATTTATCGGTCGGCCCGCAATACCGTTCATTCCATCGCAGAGGTTCGGCGCGGTTTTGCGTTTGTTCAGGGTCTACTCTCTCATACTGGCCTGGGCACCGACGAGARCCGACCGCTTCGTGGACATGGAAAATTACGGCTATCATATTGCGTTTGAATTATGCGTATAATAAATACCGCTTGCGTCGAAGTGCCTTGGCGTCAGGCGTCCTTCAGCATCCTTCAGGAGCACCGTCATGAATTCAGTTCAGTCCCAAGGTACGGCCCTCGTCACCGGCGCTTCTTCCGGTATCGGGGCGGTTTACGCTGAGCGGTTGGCAGCCCGTGGTTTTGATTTGTTGCTGGTGGCTCGCGACGAGCAGCGGCTGGAAGTGGCGGCGAGCAAGCTGCGCTCCGAGCATGGGATCAAGGTCGAGGTGCTGAAGTCGGATCTGACCCGGAAGGACGACGTGTTGCAGCTCGAACAGCGGTTACGCAGCGATTCGAGTATCAGCCTGTTGCTCAATAACGCCGGTGTGGCGGCGGACGGGCTATTGGCCAATGCCGATACCGACCAACTGGAGAGAATGATTCAGTTGAATATCACCGCGGTCACGCGATTGGCCTCGGCGGCTGCGGCCAGTTTTACCAAGGCCGGGCGCGGCACGATCATCAATATTGCATCGGTGGTGGCATTGTTTCCCGAGCGTTTCAATGCGACGTACAGCGCCAGCAAGGCTTATGTATTGAGCTTGACTCAATCGTTGAACGCCGAGCTGAATGGCACCGGGGTGAAGATTCAGGCGGTGCTGCCCGGTGTGACACGTACTGAAATCTGGGAGCGCTCCGGTATCGATGCTTCACAAATTCCTGCGGAAATGGTGATGGAGGCTGAAGAGATGGTCGATGCTGCGTTGTCGGGTCTGGACCAAGGTGAATTGATCACTATTCCTTCGTTGCCTGATGCGGCGGATTGGGATGCGTTCGTGGCGGCGCGTCATGTGATGGCGCCTAATCTTTCCAAAAGCAAGGCCGCTGCCCGTTATCGGTAAGCGCCATCAATCGGCTTGAGGTGTGTTTGGTATGAGTGATCGTCGCGTAGTTGTAACAGGCATGGGCCTGGTATCGCCGCTGGGGAGCGGTGTCGAAGCGGTCTGGGCACGGCTGTTGGCCGGGCGTTCCGGGCTGCGCAAGTTACCTGAAGAGGTGGTTGCCGATCTGCCGGCCAAGGTCGGTGGTGCGGTGCCGACGCTGGCTGATGATCCGCAGGCGGGTTTCGATCCGGACCGGGCAACCCCACCCAAGGAACAGAAGAAGATGGACCGCTTCATCCTGTTCGCCATGGAGGCCGCGCGTCAGGCACTGGAACAAGCCGGCTGGCAAGCGCTGGATGCCAATGCCCAGGAGCGCACGGCCACCATTATCGGTTCAGGTGTGGGTGGTTTCGGCGCGATTGCCGACGCGGTGCGCACCACCGATAGCCGTGGTCCGAGACGTTTGTCGCCATTCACCATCCCGTCGTTTCTGGTCAACCTCGCGGCAGGTCATGTGTCGATCCAGCATGGCTTCAAGGGGCCATTAGGCGCGCCCGTCACGGCATGCGCCGCCGGGGTTCAGGCGATTGGTGACGCGGCGCGGCTGATTCGTGCGGGTGAGGCGGATATCGCGGTGTGCGGCGGTGCGGAAGCGGCGATCGATCGGGTCAGTCTTGCCGGGTTTGCAGCTGCTCGCGCCTTGTCCAGCGCTTACAACGAAACGCCTGAGCGCGCTTCGCGACCTTTCGACAATGGTCGCGATGGCTTTGTCATGGGAGAGGGGGCCGGGCTACTGGTTATCGAGTCTCTGGAGCATGCACTGGCTCGGGGTGCTCAACCTCTGGCGGAACTGGTCGGCTACGGCACCAGCGCCGATGCCTATCACCTGACCGCTGGCCCCGAAGACGGCAGCGGTGCGCGGCGAGCGATGTCGTTGGCATTGGCTCAGGCAGGTGTTTCACCGGCTCAGGTTCAGCACCTGAATGCTCATGCAACCTCGACCCCGGTGGGTGATCTGGGTGAGCTGGCAGCGATCAAGGCGCTGTTCGGTGCGCAAAACGGCATCGCCGTGACATCGACCAAGTCGGCGACCGGGCATTTGCTCGGTGCAGCGGGAGGACTCGAAGCGATCTTTACGCTGCTGGCGATCCGCGACCAGATCGTGCCGGCGACTCTCAATTTCGAGAACCCGGACCCTGCCACTGAAGGTGTGGACATCGTTCATGGCAACGCGCGGCCGATGGCGATCGAATACGCATTGTCCAACGGCTTCGGATTTGGCGGGGTCAATGCCAGTGTGCTGTTCAAGCGTTGGCAGGGTTAATCCTGCGAGTGTTTGAGGTGTTCGCGTGCGACGTCGAGAATCCGTTGGGCAAACTCGGCGTCGGCAACGCTGCGGGATAACAGCAAGGCGCCGACCAGCGTAGACATGATGACGATGCTGCGCTCGGCGGTGCGCGCTCCGTCAAGGGTGTGCTGGATCTGATCGATTCGCGCCTGGAGCACGACGTCGCTGGTTGGACTCGGTTGACCACGCAGCCCCAGTTCCGAGGAAATGGTCAACAGTGGGCAGCCTTCCTGAGGTGAGGTTTGATGCCATTCGGACAGATAAGCGTCGATGAAGGCTTCGAGTGGATGCTCCTCGGCGAAGATTTGCTCGCACAACTTGTCGACTTGTTCGCCAGCCTCTTGCAAGGCTTTTTCCACCAGTTCGTCTTTGGATTTGAAGTGCGAGTAAAAGCCACCGTGGGTCAAGCCCAGTGCTTTCATCAGGGGTTGCAGCCCGGTCGCGCCGATACCGTCGCGTCGAAAACGCGCTGAAGCTTCCTTGATTATGCGTTGGTGGGTCTGGGCTTTATGGTCCTGCGAGTAACGCATCTGATATCTCCGCATCAATGCGGCCCATATTAACCAATGAAAATTGCATGGTGACTGTACTTCTACTTCTAAAAAGCATGCAGATGCTTCGATATGGGGACAAAGCGGCATGGTTTCGGGCGCTTTCACGCAAAAACAAACCCCGCCGTTCCAGGCGGGGGTTTTCAGTCAGCGGTCCTGCGCTTCCTTGGCGTCCATTTCCGCATTGCGTTCGGCGACGCGCTTACGTTGCTCCTCGGTCAGTTCGACCTTGTTGGCGGTGTCACGCAGCAGCATCAGACCACCAACGATCGAGCCGATGGCAACGATCAGAATCAACCAGGCATACCAGGGCATAGGACTCTCCTTGAAAACAGGCGGTCGGCGAAKGTTCGTCAACCGATCGTGCATACCACTTTGAGTGATGGGGTTCCATCGCTATCACCCTTATTCTATGCCTGTTGTTCAAGGTTCACTCGAACGCTTTCAATGTCCGGTCAACATCGCATCCGCCGGTGCGTCGGCACGTAATTGCGCAGTGAGCATGAAGTACACGAAACCTGCCACCATGAAGCCCAGGAAGATCAGACCGATCAGCGTGTTGAACCAGGCCATCGCCACCAGGCACACCACCGCCAGCATCAGTGCAATGAACGGCACCAGCGGGTAGCACGGAGCGCGGAAGGTGCGTTCCAGGTTCGGCTCGGTTTTACGCAGTTTGAACAGGCTGAGCATGCTCATGATGTACATCACGATGGCGCCGAACACGGCCATGGTGATCATCGCGGCGGTCAGCGTCATGCCGCCGAGGTTGATCAGTCCGTCGCTATAGATGGCTGCAATGCCGATTACTCCGCCGGCGGCGATTGCCCGGTGTGGAGTCTGAAAACGCGATAATCTGGCCAGGGATGCCGGTAGGTAACCGGCCCGGGCGAGGGCGAAGAACTGCCGCGAGTAGCCGAGGATGATCCCGTGGAAACTCGCCACCAGGCCGAACAGGCCGATCCACACCAGCATGTGCAGCCAGCCCGAGCTTTCGCCGACCACGGTTTTCATCGCCTGCGGCAGCGGGTCGTTGATGTTCGACAAGGTGCGCCAGTCGCCGACGCCACCGGCGAAGAACATCACGCCCATCGCCAGTAGCACCAAGGTCAAAATACCGCTGATGTAAGCCTTGGGAATCGTGCGCTTCGGGTCCTTGGCTTCTTCGGCGGCCATGGCTGCACCTTCGATGGCGAGGAAGAACCAGATGGCGAAGGGGATGGCCGCGAACATCCCGGCAATCGCCGGAGCACCGAACACGTCGGAGCCGGCCCAGCCATTGAGCGCGAAGTTGCTGAAGCTGAATGCCGGGGCGACGACGCCCATGAACACCAGCAATTCGGCGACCGCCAACACGCAGACCACCAACTCGAAGGTCGCTGCCAGTTTTACGCCAAGGATGTTCAGGCCCATGAACACGATGTAGGCACCGACTGCCGCGTGTTTCGGATCCAGGGCGGGAAACTGGACATTGAGATAGGCGCCGATGGCCAGGGCAATCGCCGGCGGAGCGAAGACAAATTCGATCAGTGTCGCCAGCCCGGCGATCAACCCGCCTTTTTCGCCAAAGGCGCGACGGCTGTAGGCAAAGGGGCCGCCGGCGTGAGGAATGGCGGTGGTCAGCTCGGTGAAACTGAAGATGAAGCAGGTGTACATGGTGGCGACCATGAACGAGGTCACCAGAAAGCCCAGCGTCCCGGCCACGCCCCAGCCATAACTCCAGCCGAAATACTCTCCGGAAATCACCAGCCCGACCGCAATACCCCACAGATGCAAGGTGCCCAGCGTGGGTTTGAGTTGTGTGTTCATGCGTTTGCTCCCTGAGTGGTTTGGAAAGCTCAGGGGGGGCAGTGCAGTGGGCGTGCCATTTCGCGATTGTGCGTCGTAATGGGCTGAAAGCTGTCGTATCGGGGATGTTCGTCACCGGATGCACGAATTTTATGCTTCAGTCAGGGGCGCAGTTGTTTCAGATGCCGCTTTCGCGAGCAAGCCCGCATACCCGCTACCCGACACCGCGGCGACGCGGAGATTTCGTAGTTCAATGCTGGTGCGGGCTGCGGTTGATGCTCAGCTTTGTTCAGTAAGGCACTCGCGCAACGCCGTTTGCCAGTCAGGTTGACTGACGCCCCAATCGCGTTGCAAGCGACTGCAATCCAGGCGCGAGTTGAGCGGTCGGGCGGCCGGCGTAGGGTAGTCGCTGGACGGGATCGGTAACAGGTCGGCGCAGGGCCTGCCCTGTTGTCGCAATGTTTCGCCGATCGCCTGGGCGAAGCCAAACCAGGAGGTTTCACCTTGAGCGGTCAGGTGATAAGTACCCCAGTTGGCAACTTCGTTCGTCTGCCAGCGTTCAATCAGGGCAAGGGTGCTATTGGCGATTGTACCGGCCCATGTAGGCGCTCCGATTTGATCGGCGACTACACGTAACTCGGGTTTCTCTTGCAGCAAACGCTGCATCGTCAGCAGAAAGTTGCGGCCATGGGTTGAATAGACCCAACTGGTACGCAGGATCAGATATTTACCTTGCACATCCCTGATGGCCTGTTCACCGGCCAGCTTGCTCTTGCCGTACACCCCGAGCGGATTTGGCGTGTCGTCCTCGTTGTAGGGGCCGGCTTTCATCCCGTCGAATACATAGTCCGTGGAGTAATGTATCAACGGGATGTCGAGAGCCAGCGCTTCTTCGGCGAGGATGCCAGGAGCTACCGCATTAATGGCAAAGGCTGTTTGCGGCTCGCTTTCTGCCAGATCAACCGCGGTATGGGCCGCTGCGTTGATGATCAGATCGGGCCGGACGTTTTGCACCTGACGGCGAATCTGATCGGGTTGCGCGAGATCGAGCTGATCGCGACCCAATACGATCAGTTCGCCGACAGCCCCCAGCCGCCGCTGCAACTCATGTGAAACCTGACCGTGCCGGCCATTGATGAGTATTTTCACGGGTATAGTCCAGTCTCGTTACCGGGCAAATCGGGCTCGCACAGGTTCATTGCTCTTCCCCTGCGAGTTTGGCCAGGTACTGGCCATATCCGGTTTTGCCGAAGTACCGGGCGCGCTCCAGCAACTGCTCGCGGTTGATCCAGCCATGTTCATAGGCAATCTCTTCGAGACAGGCAACTTTGAGGCCTTGGCGGTGTTCGATGGTTTGCACGTACTGGGAGGCTTCGAGCAAGCTATCGTGGGTGCCAGTGTCGAGCCAGGCGAAACCTCGACCAAAGCGTTCGACCTGCAGATCGCCACGTTGCAGATAGGCATTGTTGACGTCGGTGATTTCCAGCTCGCCGCGAGGTGAAGGTTTTACCGCCTTGGCAATCTCGATCACGTCGTTGTCGTAGAAATACAGGCCGGTAACGGCATAACTTGATTTCGGCTTTTTCGGTTTTTCCTCGATCGAAAGCGCGCGGCCGTCGCTGTCGAAATCGATGACACCGAAGCGCTCGGGGTCTTTGACCCAGTATCCGAACACGGTGGCGCCGGAAGAGCGTTTTGCCGCGCTCTGCAATTGTTCGCCAAAGTGCTGACCATGGAAGATGTTGTCGCCGAGGATCAGGCACACAGAGTCATTGCCAATGAACTCTTCGCCAATCAGAAAAGCCTGGGCCAGACCGTCCGGTGATGGCTGCTCGGCAAAGCTGAAATTCACCCCGAACTGGCTGCCGTCACCCAGCAGATTGCGATATTGAGGCAGGTCATGCGGGGTGGAGATCAGCAGAATATCCTTGATGCCGGCCAGCATCAGCACCGAGATCGGATAATAGATCATTGGCTTGTCGTAGACCGGCAACAGCTGCTTCGACACTCCGAGCGTAATCGGGTGCAGGCGTGTGCCCGAGCCACCCGCCAAAACGATGCCTTTCATCATGCGAGCAGTTCCTTGGGATTGATGGCGCCAAGGCGTTCGCCCTGATAGCTGCCATCTTGAACACGGCGGCACCATTGCATGTTGTCCAGGTACCATTGAACGGTTTTGCGCAGGCCGGTTTCGAACGTCTCTTCGGGCACCCAGCCCAGTTCGCGCTCAATCTTGCTGGCGTCGATTGCGTAGCGTAAGTCATGGCCAGGACGATCCTGGACGAACGTGATCAGGTCGGCGTAATGCGCAACGCCCTCAGGCTTGTGCGGTGCCAGTTCTTCAAGCAAGGCACAGATGCCACGCACCACGTCGATGTTCTTTTGTTCGTTGTGCCCGCCGATATTGTAGGTCTCGCCGACGGTGCCGGTGGTCACGACTTTGATCAGTGCCCGGGCATGATCTTCGACGAACAGCCAGTCGCGAACTTGCAGGCCATCGCCATACACCGGCAGCGGCTTGCCGGCCAAGGCATTGAGGATGACCAGCGGAATCAGTTTCTCGGGGAAGTGGAACGGCCCGTAATTGTTCGAGCAATTGGTCAGCAGCACCGGCAGGCCATAGGTTCGTTGCCAGGCGCGGACCAGGTGGTCGGACGCTGCCTTGCTGGCGGAGTAGGGCGAGCTCGGTGCGTACGGCGTCGTTTCCGTAAACAGATCGTCGGCACCGTGCAGGTCGCCGTAAACCTCGTCAGTGGAAATGTGATGAAAGCGGAAGGCGCTTTTCTCAGGCTCCGGCAGGGCTTGCCAATAGGCGCGGCTGGCTTCGAGCAGGCTGTAGGTGCCGACGATGTTGGTCTGGATGAATTCCGATGGCCCGTCGATGGAACGGTCGACGTGGGACTCCGCTGCCAGGTGCATGATCGCGTGAGGCTGGAAACGTGCCAGCACGGCTGTGACGCTCGCCTGATCCACGATATCGGCCTGAACGAACTCGTAGCGAGTGTCGTTGGCAATGCTGGTCAGCGATTCGAGATTGCCGGCATACGTCAGTTTGTCCAGGTTGAGCACTTCATGCTCAGTGTGTTGAATCAGCTCGCGAACAAGGGCCGAGCCTATGAAACCGGCTCCGCCGGTAATAAGGATACGCACGTTGGGCCAGCCTTTTTCAGTAATGCGGATAACGGTAGCTTGCAGGCGCGAGCGGGGAGGTGCAAGAGTTCTTGACCCCATTCGGTTGCGTCGCGCCAATCGGGCGGGATTATCCATGACTTGCAGTCATCCCTCACTACTCTCGCGCACAATTTAGAGTTCTACCTGCGACACTCCCGTTTTTTTCGCACTGGAACTCTTCCACACACCCTGTAACCCCTGCGTAAACCCACTCTTTACGTTTTCTTTATGCCCCGCCCGCACCCTCGATCTCGTTCCTTTACAGCCTCCTTTCCGACAATGACTCCACACACGGCAATACGCCGTAACACGGAGAACTTCCATGAGCGTTCTGGACGGGGTGTCGCTGCTGCTGGCAGTGGGACTGTTCATTTATCTGTTGGTTGCGCTGCTGCGCGCGGACCGGAACTAGGAGCGGCTATGCACAGTTATGACTATTGGCTGATCCTCGGGTTTTTCGCCCTGGTATTGGTCCCGGCGCCGTTTCTCGGGCGCTTCTACTACAAGGTGATGGAAGGGCAGCGCACCTGGCTAACGCCGGTTCTCGGTCCGGTCGAACGCGGTTGTTATCGTCTGGCCGGCGTCGATCCGCAAGCCGAACAGAGCTGGCAGAAGTACACGCTGGCCTTGCTCGCCTTCAACCTCGCGGGTTTCCTGCTGCTGTTCGCGATCCTGTTGTTCCAGGACCACTTGCCGCTGAACCCGCAAAACCTGCCGGGCCAGGAGTGGACACTGGCGTTCAACACCGCCGTCAGCTTCATGACCAACACCAACTGGCAGGCCTACAGCGGTGAAGCGTCCCTGAGCTACTTGAGCCAGATGGTCGGCCTCACCGTGCAGAACTTCGTCAGCGCCGCCACCGGTCTCGCTGTGCTGGTTGCTCTTTGCCGCGGTATCGGGCGCAAGTCCACCCAGTCCCTGGGCAACTTCTGGGTCGACATGACCCGCGCCACCCTCTACGGCTTGCTGCCCATGTGCCTGCTGCTGGCGCTGTACCTGGTCTGGCAGGGCGTGCCGCAAACCTTCGCCCAGTACGTGAATGCGGTGACGATGCAGGGGGTTGATCAAGTGATCCCGCTCGGCCCGGCCGCCAGCCAGATTGCGATCAAGCAATTGGGCACCAATGGTGGCGGTTTCTTCGGCGTGAACTCAGCGCATCCGTTCGAGAACCCGACCGCGTGGAGCAACCTGTTCGAAATGGCCTCGATCATTCTGATCCCCGTCGCGCTGGTGTTCACCTTCGGCCATTACGTGAAGGACCTGCGCCAGAGCCGCGCGATCATTGCCTGCATGCTGGCGCTGTTCCTGATCGGCGGCGCGACCTCGCTGTGGGCTGAATACCAACCGAACCCGGCCCTGAACAATGTCGCTGTCGAACAGACTGCACCGCTGGAAGGCAAGGAAGCGCGTTTCGGCACCACTGCCACGGTGTTGTGGTCGGTGACCACCACGGCCGCGTCCAACGGTTCGGTCAACGCCATGCACGACAGCCTCAACCCGCTGAGTGGCATGGTGGCGCTGGTCAACATGATGGTTGGCGAAGTGATCTTCGGCGGCGTCGGTGCCGGGCTCTACGGCATGTTGCTCAACGTGCTGATCGCGGTGTTCCTCGCCGGCCTGATGATCGGCCGCACCCCGGAATACCTCGGCAAGAAACTGCAAGCCAAAGAAGTGCAATTGCTGGTGGTGACCCTGATGGTCATGCCGATTGGCGTACTGGTGCTCGGCGCGATCGCCGCCAGCCTGCCAGGTCCGGTGGCCGCTGTGAGCAACCCTGGCGCCCATGGTTTCAGTCAACTGCTCTACGCCTACACCTCGGCCAGTGCCAACAACGGTTCGGCGTTTGGTGGCTTCGGCGCCAACACCCCGTTCCACAACCTGATGCTGGGCCTTGGCATGTTGATCGGTCGCTTCGGTTACATCCTCCCGGTTCTGGCCCTGGCCGGCAGCCTGGCGATGAAGAAAACCGCACCGATCGGGCAGAACAGCTTCCCGACCCACGGCCCGCTGTTCGTGACCCTGCTGACCGTGACCATCTTGCTGGTGGGTGGCTTGACCTTCTTGCCGACGTTGGCGCTGGGTCCTATCGCTGAACATCTGAGCATGGGCTTCTGAGGATTATTTGATGAATATGCCCGTAATTAAACCGGTCGCCATGAAAGCGCCGGAACAACCGAAAACCGCGATCTCGGCCCTGTGGCGCCCGGCGCTGCTGCAAGCCTTCGTCAAGCTTGACCCACGGCAATTGCAGCGTGCGCCGGTGATGCTGGTGGTCGAACTGACGGCGATCCTGACCACCGTGCTGTGCTTCATTCCCGACACGGCGGTGCCGACCTTCGTTGCCGCGCAAATCGCGGTGTGGCTGTGGTTCACSGTGCTGTTCGCCAACTTCGCCGAAGCCCTGGCCGAAGGCCGTGGCAAGGCCCGCGCCGACAGCCTCAAGGCCGGCAGCGAAGGCCTCAGCGCCCGGCGCAAAACCGGCAATGGCAGCTTTCAGGTGGTGCCGGCCGCCAACCTGCGCAAAGGCGATGTGGTGCGCGTCGAAGCGGGGGAGATGATTCCCGGTGACGGCGAGGTGATTGAAGGCATCGCGGCGGTCAACGAAGCGGCGATTACCGGTGAATCGGCACCCGTGATTCGCGAGTCCGGCGGCGACCGCTCGGCCGTTACCGGCAACACCCGACTGGTGTCCGACTGGCTGCTGGTGAAAATCACCGCCAACCCCGGCGAGTCGACCCTGGACCGCATGATCGCTCTGGTCGAAGGCGCCAAACGGCAGAAGACCCCGAACGAAGTGGCGCTCGACATCCTGCTGATCGGCCTGACCCTGATCTTCCTGCTGGTCGTGGTGACCCTGCAACCGTTCGCCCACTTCGCCAATGGCAGCCTGCCGCTGGTGTTCCTGGTGGCGCTGTTGGTCACGTTGATCCCGACCACCATCGGCGGTTTGCTGTCGGCCATTGGTATCGCCGGAATGGATCGACTGGTGCGCCTGAACGTGATCGCCAAGTCCGGTCGTGCGGTGGAAGCGGCGGGGGACGTGCACGTCCTGCTGCTGGACAAGACCGGCACCATCACCTTCGGTAACCGTCGTTGCTCGGCAGTGTATGCCGCGCCAGGCGTGACAACCAGGGAGCTGGCCGAGGGCGCATTGCTGGCTTCGCTGGCCGACGACACTGCCGAAGGCAAGTCGATCGTCGAGTACTTGCGTGGCACTCATCCGCAACCGGAGCCGTCCTCTGACTTGCTGACAGCCGTGCCATTCAGTGCCGAAACCCGCTTGTCCGGTGTCGACTATCAAGGGCGCGTGTACCGCAAAGGCGCGGTGGATTCGTTGCTGGCGTTCGTGGGCCTCAAGCGTGCTGATCTGGCGGCACCGTTGTCCCGTGAAATCGACAAGATCGCCCAAAGCGGCGGTACCCCGTTGCTGGTGTGTGCCAACGGTAAACTGCTCGGCGCGATCCACCTCAAGGACGTGGTCAAGCCCGGCATCCGCGAGCGTTTCGCCGAGTTGCGCAAGCTGGGGATCCGCACCGTCATGGTCACCGGCGACAACCCGCTGACCGCCGCCGCCATCGCTGCCGAAGCGGGTGTGGACGATGTGCTGGCCGAAGCCACGCCGGAGAAAAAACTGGCGCGCATTCGTCACGAGCAAAACGACGGTCGCCTGGTCGCCATGTGCGGCGACGGCGCCAACGACGCCCCGGCCCTGGCCCAGGCGGACGTCGGTATGGCGATGAACGACGGCACGCAAGCGGCACGTGAAGCGGCCAACATGGTCGATCTCGACAGCGACCCGACCAAGCTGCTGGACGTGGTGCAGATCGGCAAGGAATTGCTGGTCACCCGAGGTGCGCTGACGACCTTTTCCATCGCCAACGACGTGGCCAAGTATTTCGCGATTCTGCCGGCGCTGTTCGCCGCGATCTACCCGCAATTGGGCGTACTCAACGTGATGCACCTGAGCAGTCCGCAGAGCGCGATTCTGTCGGCGATCGTGTTCAACGCCTTGATCATTGTGGTGCTGATTCCTCTGGCGTTGCGCGGTGTGCGGGTGCAAGCGGCGAGTGCGGCGGCGTTGCTGCGGCGCAATCTGTTGATCTACGGCCTGGGCGGGATTCTGGTGCCGTTCGTGGGCATCAAGGCGATCGACATGCTGTTGACGGCGTTGCATTTGGTTTGACTGAAAACGCCCCTGTAGGAGCGAGCTTGCTCCGGGCGGCGTTCCGACGATGGTGGTTAACGATAACGCGTGCTTCCTGACTGTACGCGGCGCTCTCAATTGCATCGCGAGCAAGCTCGCTCCCACAGGTTTTTCCTGTGAATTAGAGGATTCTGAAATGTCCACATTGATACGCCCGGCCCTGAGCCTGCTGGTCCTGATGACGCTGATCACCGGCGTCGCTTATCCACTGGTGGTCACCGGCGTGGCCCAGGTGGCTTTCCCGGATCAGGCCAATGGCAGCCTGGTGCGCGATGCCGAGGGCAAGGTCCGCGGCTCTTCGCTGATCGCCCAGGATTTCGTCGGTGATGCCTGGTTCCACCCGCGCCCTTCGGCCGGTGCCTTTGCCACCGTGTCGAGCAGTGCCAGCAACCTGTCGCCCAGCAACCCGGTGCTGGCCACGCGGGTGATCGACGATGCCACTAAACTGCTGGTGCCAGGCCAGGGACCGGTGCCACTGGCGCTGGTCACTACGTCCGGCAGCGGTCTCGATCCGCACTTGCCACCGGCAGCGATTGCCTATCAACTGGCGCGTGTCGCGACGGCGCGCAACCTGCCGGTAGCGACCCTGCAGCAACTGCTGGACACCCACATCGAGCAGCCACTGGTAGGCCCGCCGGTGGTGAATGTGCTTGAGTTGAATCTGGCGCTGGAAAAACTGTAAATCGGCGGCGCAGCCAATCGCGAGCAGGCTCGCTCCCACAGGAGTACGCATTCCAACTGTGGGAGCGAGCTTGCTCGCGATAGCGGTCTGACAGGCACTACACAAACATCCGAAAAAAGAGATCCCCAAGCATGAGCAACTCCGGCCGCGCCGACGCGCTGTTAGCAGACCTGCCCCGCGATGGCCGTGGACGGCTCAAGGTATTTCTCGGCGCCGCGCCGGGTGTCGGCAAGACCTACGCCATGTTGCAAGCGGCCCACACCCAGTTACGCCAAGGGGTGAAAGTTATCGCCGGCGTTGTCGAAACCCACGGCCGGGCCGAAACCGAAGCGCTGCTCAGCGGTTTGCCGCAGCAGCCGTTGGTGCGTTCGGAATACCGTGGCGTGTTGCTCGAAGAAATGGACCTCGACGGTCTGATCAAAGCCAAGCCGAAACTGGTGCTGGTCGACGAGCTGGCCCACACCAACGCCCCGGGAAGTCGTCACGAAAAGCGCTGGCAAGACATTCAGGAACTGCTCGCCGCCGGCATTGATGTGTACACCACGGTCAACGTCCAGCATCTGGAAAGCCTCAACGACCAGGTGCGTGGCATCACCGGCGTGCAGGTCCGTGAAACCCTTCCGGACTGGGTGTTGCAGGAAGCCTACGAACTGCTGCTGATCGACTTGCCGCCGCGGGAGTTGCTGGAGCGTTTGCGCGACGGCAAGGTCTATGTGCCGGAGCAGGCGCGGGCGGCCATCGATGCGTTCTTTTCCCAGACCAACCTGACGGCCCTGCGCGAACTGGCGATGCAAACCGCGGCGGCTCAGGTCGATAACGATCTGGCCCAGGGCTATCGCCAACTCGGTCAAGCGGCGCCAGCCGTGCGCGGGCGTTTGCTGGTGGGGGTCGACGGCGATGCCCAGGCTGAGCGCCTGGTGCGGCATGCCAGTCGCGTGGCCCAGCGGCGGCACCTGCCCTGGAGCCTGGTGCATGTGGACAACGGCCGCGTGCGTGACGAGCAGTCGCGCCTGCGCCTGCAAAGTGCCCAGCAACTGGCTGAACGGCTGGGGGGCGAAGTGGTGTTGCTACGGGCCGGTGAAGTGGCGAAAACCCTGATCCAGCATGCCGCCGAACGCCGCGCCAGCCTGGTGCTGGTCGGTCAGTCCCGGCCGCGCTTGCGCCGACGTCTGTTCGGTGGCGGGCTGGCGGCGCGGCTGCTGCGCAATGCTCGCGGACTGGAAATCAACGTTCTCGATAGCGATCACCAACAGCATCAACCCCATCAGCGGTCGATGCAGTCGCTGGTCTGGTTCGACTACGCCCTGGCCGTGTTCGCGACGGTTCTGGCCAGCGCCCTGGCCTGGGCCGTGGCGAGTGTTCTGCCGCTGCCAAATATTTCTCTGGTGTTCCTTGCCGCCGTTTTGCTGGTGGCGGTGCGCAGCAGCCTCGGGCCGGCTCTGGCCTGTGCCGCGCTGTCGTTTCTGACCTATGACTTTCTGTTCATTCCACCGAATTTCTCTTTCAGCATCCAGCGCGAAGAAGACGTGCTGACCTTGCTGTTCTTCCTGCTGATGGCGGCCCTCACCGGTAACCTCGCGGCGCGCCAGCGCAGGCAATTGCAGGCACTGCGCGATACACAGGAAGAGACCACCGAGTTGCTCGACCTGTCACGCAAACTCACCGCCGCCACCGACCGTCAGGCTGTGGTCAGCGCGGCTGCCCAGCACCTCAACGGTTGGAGTGATGTACAACTGTGCCTGCTCAATCGCGACGGGCAAAACGGCTGGAAAGTCGAAACCGGTGGCCCGCTGGAGTTCACTGAAGCCGAGCGCGCCGCCGCCGACTGGGCCTGGCAGCACGATCAACCGGCGGGTGCGGGCACCGGCACATTGCCGTTCGGCCGCTGGTGGTGGTGGCCGTTATCGGTGGAGGGCGGCCCGCTGGCGTTGCTCGGCGTATGTGCCAGGGACGGCCAGGTCCTGAGCGGCCAGCGCCGACGCTTGTTGACCGCGCTGAGCCAGCCGCTGGCCCAGGCGCTGGCCCGGGCGCAACTGGCCGATGATCTGGAAGCGGCGCGGCTGCACGGCGAAACCGAGCAACTGCGCAGTGCCTTGCTGGCTTCGGTGTCCCATGATCTGCGCACACCGCTGACATCCATGCGCGGCAGTATCGACAGCCTGCTGGCCCTGGGTGAAGCGATCCCGCTGGAGGATCGGCGTGAACTGCTCGAAGGCACCCGCGATGAAGCCGAGCGTCTGGACCGCTACATCCAAAACCTGCTCGATATGACCCGGCTCGGCCACGGTGCCCTGAAGCTGGCGCGGGACTGGGTGTCGCCGGCGGACATCGTCGGCAGTGCGCTCAATCGCTTGCGCGCGGTACTCGCGTCGCTGCAGGTCAGCACCGAAGTACCGGCGCAATTGCCGCTGCTGTTCGTCCATGCCGCGCTGATCGAACAGGCACTGATCAACGTGCTGGAAAACGCCGCGCGGTTCTCGCCGCCCCACGGGCGTTTGCAATTGCGCGCCGGGGTTGATGACAGTGAGCTGTTTTTTTCGGTCAGCGATGAGGGGCCGGGCATTCCGGAGGCGGAACGGGCGAAAATTTTCGACATGTTCTACACCGCGGCGCGAGGTGATCGTGGCGGGCAGGGTACCGGGCTGGGGCTGGCGATTTGTCAGGGTATGGTCGGTGCCCACGGCGGGCGCATCAGCGTCGCCGACGGCATCGAGGGGCGTGGCACCTGCATCTCTTTACATCTGCCGCTACAGGCTCAGCCGGGATACGAAGGTGAAGCCTGATTGTGCTTGCGCTACTCTCTTGCCACTTCTTGGTGTTGATGTGAATTCATGAGCCAGACCGCGACCATTTTGGTCATCGATGATGAACCGCAGATCCGCAAATTCCTGCGCATCAGCCTCGCGTCCCAGGGCTATAAAGTGCTGGAGGCCGCCACCGGCAGCGAAGGATTGGCACAAGCCGCGCTGAACAAACCGGATTTACTGGTGCTCGACCTCGGCCTGCCGGACATGGACGGCCAACAGGTATTGCGCGATTTTCGCGAGTGGTCGACGGTGCCGGTGCTGGTGCTCTCCGTGCGCGCCGGTGAAGGGCAGAAAGTCGAGGCCCTGGATGGCGGCGCCAATGACTACGTGACCAAGCCGTTCGGCATTCAGGAATTCCTGGCACGGGTTCGTGCGTTGTTGCGCCAGGCGCCCGTAGGCGAGGTCCAGCAAGCGGCGCTGACCTTCGGTCCGTTGACCGTCGACCTGGCGTATCGCCGGGTGCTGCTCGACGGCGCCGAAGTCGCGCTGACTCGCAAGGAATACGCTGTGCTGGCGCAACTGGCGCGGCATCCCGGGCGAGTGATCACCCAACAGCAATTGCTCAAGGATATCTGGGGGCCGACTCACACCGAAGACACTCATTACCTGCGCATCGTAGTCGGGCACTTGCGCCAGAAACTGGCGGATGATCCGACCCAACCAAGGTTCATCGTAACCGAGGCGGGGGTGGGGTATCGGTTGTTGAGTGAAGACAGCCTTTAGTTTTGTGCTGAATGATCCGCCCCCATCGCGAGCAGGCTCGCTCCTACATGGGATCCCCTGGTCAGACACAAACTTTGTGTACACCAAAGATTCACTGTGGGAGCGAGCCTGCTCGCGATGAGGGCATTACATTCAATCGAGAGTTTTCAGACAGTCAGTTCTGCTCATTCTCATACCGGTCCAGCGTATCCCGCGCAATCTCCCGTCCCAGCGCGATCAGCTCCGGCGCCTTGTAGAACTCGAAAAACCGGCACACGCGCTTGGGCACGTTGATCAGAATGTCCGGTGGATACCCGGCAATCTTGTATTGCGCCAGCGACGTCTGCATCACCTCGAAACTCTGGTTGATCAGATCCAGCAAGGACGCCGGCCCGACGTTGTCGATGATGAACGAACCGGTGGCGGAGCGGGGTGCACCACTGGTTTGCGGAGCGGCCGCCGGTTGCTGCGCCTCGGGCTCGGCGGATTCGATCCACGGGTTGAAGTCCGCTCCTTCGGCCTTCAAGGCTTCCTGTTCCAGAACCAACAATTGTTCAGCCTGTTTGCGCCGGAACGGCAACTTCGAGCCGACGGAGTTGATCAGGCTGTCGAAGCGGGTCTTGAAGGCGGCGGGGCGCTGGATGACCGGCAATTGATAGTGGCGCTGGTTGGTGGAGTTGAGGTTGACCGCGATGATCAAGTCGCAATGGCTCGACACTACGGGCACGATCGGCAGCGGGTTGAGAATGCCGCCGTCGACCAGCATGCGGTTGCCCTGCATCACTGGGGTAAACAGGCTGGGAATCGCTGCCGAGGCGCGCATGGCCTGATGCAGGCAACCTTCCTGGAACCAGATTTCCTGCTGGTTGGTCAGGTCGGTGGCAACCGCGGTGTAGGGGATACGCAAGTCTTCGATGTTGACCTCGCCGACGATCTTGCGGATCTGCCCGAATACCTTCTCGCCACGAATCGCCCCCAGACGAAAACTCACGTCCACCAGACGCAACACGTCGAGATAATCCAGGCTCTCGATCCAGTCGCGGTAATCATTGAGTTTGCCGGCGGCATAGATCCCGCCCACCACCGCGCCCATGGAGCAACCGGCGATACAGGCAATGTCATAGCCGCGCCGTTCGATCTCTTCAATGACCCCAATATGCGCATAACCCCGGGCTCCACCCGAGCCCAATACCAGCGCGACACGCTTTTTCATGGATCGCCCTCGCTTGAATGGTTCAACAATGCACCCATCGAGGGCCATGCTTCAATCGCCATGGTCGTTCGATGGGGCAAGAGCGTCGTTTTTTCGACACTCCATGGCGGCACATGGTTATTCTCGGCAGCGCTATAGTTTGCACAACGGACCAACGGCACTTTTCAGGTGCCACACCGTCTTACCTGCACGACTGTTGACCTATCTTTGAGGAGTGAGTGATGAAAGCCTGGATCTGCGTGCCATTGATTGCCCTGGCGCTCGCCGGTTGTGCCGGCAAAACCGCTTATCGCGACAGTTGCGGTAGTAACCTGGATGCCGCGTGGCATGAGCTGGACCTGGCCAAGGCCGAAGGTTTTGCCGGGACCGTCAGCTACTCCAAGGCCTTGTCGCTGTTGACCGCGGCCAAGACCCAGCAGCAATTCGAGGGGTTCGAAGGCTGCACCACCAAAGCCGAGAAGGCCCGTTTCTATATTCGTGAGTCGCGCGCGGGGCGTTGAAGGCAAAAAGCAGCCGCAGGTTCTAAGCTACGAGTTGCAAGACTCATCGGGCTTGCAGCTCGTAGCTTGCAGCCTGGCGCTGTTTACGGAGTAAACCCCCATGATCGATCGGTTGGTGGCTCATGTTCTGGGCCTGGAAGTTCGTCTGCTGGCCTGTCAGGCCCGTTTGAAAGAGCGTACTGACCCTGAAGCGTTACACGATCTGCGCACAACAATGCGTCGGTTACGCAGCCTGTTGCGACCCTTGAACGGGGTGCCCGGAGTCGAACAACTGGAAGCGGCCGCCTCACGGATGGGTGAACTGACCACGCCATTACGTGATCGCGAAGTGCTGGCGGCGTACCTGCTCCAGCACCATCAACTCCAAGCCGCACGGTGGCGCATGGCACAAATGGCCGAGGCCTATCCGGCCGTAGCGGCCAGTCCCGAGCTCGAGCAAATGCTGATCGTCCTCGATGCGTTTCCGCGCTTTCTACGCGCTGCCCAGCGCCAGGGATTGCTCAAGGGCTTGCGCAAGCGCATTGAAAAACGCCTGGGCAAGCAGTGGAAAAAACTCGACGAAGCGTTGCACGACCCGACCCACGACCGCCACCGGCTGCGACTGCTGATCAAGCGCGTGCGCTATGGTATCGACGCTTACCCCGAGCTGGACCGTTTGCCGAAAGCGGCCATGCCCCGATTGAAATCGGCCCAGGGCGCGCTGGGTGACTGGCACGATTGCGTGCAATGGCTGGCCATGGCTGAACGGGAAGCGGATTTGCAGCCCTGTGTTGCAGTGTGGAAAGCCACTATGGCCGAGGCTGAACAGTGTGCAGACCGTGTGCTGGAAAAACTCAGTCGCGATTGCTTCAAATCCTGAATCCCCAGCGAACACAAACTGTAGGAGCGAGCCTGCTCGCGATAGCGGATTAACATTCAGCACACATCGTGACGGGTAGACCGCTTTCGCGAGCAAGCTCGCTCCCACATGGGCTCAATGTTGGCCATGGATTTTGTGTTAGAACCAAGCACGGCTCATCTGTCAGTCAATTTGGCCGGAATGGGTGCTGTATAGCCATCGCTGGCTGGTTAAGATCCCTTCATCTTTTTCCGATCCCTGAGGTTTTCATGCGCTTTTCCGAACTGCTTGACGCTGTCCGTAGCCAGCCGCTGGAGCTGTCTATCCCGGCCTCCTGGGCACAGGGGCGGGCCAGTTTCGGTGGCCTGGTGGCCGCTTTGCAGTACGAAGCCATGCGTGCCCGGGTTCCGATGGATCGTCCGGTGCGTTCGTTGGCAATCACCTTTGTCGGCCCGGTTGAACCTGAGGTACCGGTCAGTTTCGAGGTCGACGTGCTGCGCGAAGGCAAGGCCGTCAGTCAAGTGTTGGGCCGGGTGATGCAGAAGGGCCAGGTAGTGACGTTGATCCAGGGCAGCTTTGGTGCCTCGCGCCCCTCGGAAGTGGCGGTGGTCGCTGAACCGGCACCGGAAATGAAGCACTGGGACGAGTGCCAGGAACTGCCTTTTGTCGAAGGCGTCCTCCCGGCGTTCATGCGGCATCTGGCGATGCGCTGGAGCGTCGGCGGGCTGCCGTTCAGCGCAAGCACATCGCGTCAGATGGGCGGCTGGGTACGCTTGCGCGGCGACGTGAAGGAAGAGGCGATCAGCGAAGCGCATATTCTGGCGCTGGTGGACGCCTGGCCACCGGCCCTGATGCCGTTTTTGAAGAAACCGGCGATGGGCAGCACGCTGACCTGGACCATCGAGTTCGTGCAACCGCTGCTGCAACTGAGCACCCTGGACTGGTGCAAATACCTCGTCGAAACCGAGCACGCCGCCGACGGCTACGGGCATGCCGCCGCGAAAATGTGGAGCGCGGATGGCCGGTTGATCGCCATGAGCCGGCAGACGGTGACGGTATTCGCCTGATCAGTGACGGCGGTGGCGCTCACGCCAGGCGCGCCACCAGCCACCGCTGAGGAAGAACCGCGGAAAAGTCAGGAACTGCTCGACCAACAAGCGCGATATCGCATCCTTGCGATCACTGAAGGGTTCGGAGGCTTGCGTCTCCAGGTTGTGGCCGTGGCGTTGCAAAGCCAGCGCAGCAATCACACCGACCACGCCAATGGCGACGTTCGCCAGGCTCAGGCTGAATACCCCGGACACGATCAACAGAAACGCCACGATGAAGAGTGGCACCGCGATCAGGTGCAACACCAGATTGGTCGGGTGCTGATGATTGTTCGGGTATGCTCGCCATTGCCAGGCAGGAAGGTTGGGGTGACGTTTGCCCATGATGCTGATCCTCGATCCATGTTGAACACATATGGTGAAGAATAGGCCCGGTCAATGCTGGCGGCGAATCAAGGCTGGCTATTGGCTTGATAGGCGTCATGGTCAATATTGATGTCGCCGGTTCCGGCCTCTTCGCGGGCAAGCCCGCTCCTACAGCCTTGCTCAACTCCCCGGCCAATGCCGCCAACTCATTGCTGGTAATCGCCGAAGTCACCGTCTGCTGCACCGTATTCTCGGTCACATTACGGATGCTCACCACCACCCGGTTCATCTCTTCCGCTACCTGACTCTGTTGCTCGGCCGCCACCGCGATCTGCGTGTTGCTTTCACGCATCTGCGCCACCGCGCTGGTGATCTCGGCCAATGCCGAACCAGCCTCTTGCGCCTGCTGCACGCAATCGTCGGCCTTGAACGAGCTCTCTTGCATGAAATCCACGGCGTCCCGCGTGCCAGACTGCAACGCCGACACCATGATGGTGATTTCATCCGTGGAGACCTGCACGCGTTTGGCAAGGTTGCGCACTTCA
Organism: Pseudomonas sp. KB_15; assembly: GCF_052114525.1. Classification (NCBI taxonomy): domain Bacteria; kingdom Pseudomonadati; phylum Pseudomonadota; class Gammaproteobacteria; order Pseudomonadales; family Pseudomonadaceae; genus Pseudomonas; species Pseudomonas sp. KB_15. The sequence continues at coordinate 22,028 of NZ_JBFREX010000017.1, forward strand.
TCGGCGACCACCGCAAAGCCGCGACCCATCTCACCGGCCCGGGCCGCTTCGATGGCAGCGTTCAACGCCAACAGGTTGGTCTGCTCGGCGATGCTGTGAATCACGTTGACCACGCCGTTGATCTTCTGGCTGTCCTCCGCCAGGCGTTGAATCATCTCGGCGGTCTGCTGGACGCCGGTGGACAGTCCGGCAATCGACCTCTGCACCCGCGTAACCACCTCCTGGCCGCTGCCGGCCAGGGTATCGGCCGATTGTGAAAGGTCACGGGTGGCGCCCGCGTGTTGGGCGATGTGATAGACCGTGGCAGTCATTTCATTGATCGCCGTGGCGGCCTGATCGGTTTCGCTTTGCTGACCCAGCATGCCGTGGCGCACTTCATTCATGCTGGCTGCCAGCCGCGCAGCGCCGACGTCCAGTTGCCGGGCGGTGCTGGCGACGGTGCTGACCACCCGTTGATAACCGGCCTGCATGGCGTTGAAGGCGTTGGCCATTTGCCCGACTTCGTCGCTGCAAGCCAATGGTACGCGGGCCGACAGGTCGCCGGTTTTCTCCACGTGCAACATGACGTCTTTCAAGGTGTTGAGCTGGCTGAGCAGGAAGCGGATCAACAACTGCGATGCGCCGAGCATTGCCAGCATCAGGATGAACACGGCCACCGCGTAATTGGCAAAACGCTCGCTGAACACCTGGCTCAGGCTCGGACCATGAGCAATCACGGCGACCTGCTGGCTGCCGGCGCGGGTAAACACTTCGGCGCCTATCAACGGGTTGTCACCGAACAGCGGCATCGCGTTGATCTCGACCCAGCCATTGGCATTGGCCAGTGCCTGCACGGGTTGTTCATTGAGCACGGGTGCCTGCCCGCGACTGAACGCCAGCAGGTTGTCGGCATGGGGCAGCGGTTGCCCTGCGGGCCAGGCTTCGAGCAATCGGGCCTGGGCCTGGGCCGAAGCCTGGGCGGACTGACTGCGAGCCTGCTGTTCAAGCTGCACCGCGTACAGCACCAACAACAGGGTGGTAACGAACGCGACGGCATTGACCGCCCAGAATTTGTATTTCAGCGAGATATTGCTAAGCCAGGCACCCATGGAGGTCTTCTCTGATAGCGGAAACAGTTTTGGCAAGGTGCCAGCATTGTGCCGCTACTCAGGTGACTGATTCTTGATGCAGATCAACGGGCCAGCAGCATCCCCCATGTGGGAGCGAGCTTGCTCGCGATAGCGCTAGAACCGTCACACGTGAGGTGACTGTCAGAGCGCTATCGCGAGCAAGCTCGCTCCCACAGGGGATTTGTGGTTATTGAGGGATTGATGGCAACCCGTAGAACGCCCGTGCGCACGCTGTGGTGTGCGCCGCCAGATCTTCCTGGCTTTCGCCGCGATGCAGCGCCACTTCGCGCAATACTTCGGTCAGGTACGCCGGCTCGTTACGCCCGTTTTTTGGCTTGGGGCGCAGGCTGCGCGGCAGCAGGTACGGCGCATCGCTTTCGAGCATCAGGCGCCCGCGCTTGATCTCCTTGACCAGTGGATGCAAATGCGTGCCCCGACGCTCGTCGCAAATCCAGCCGGTAATGCCGATGTGCAGATCCAGGTCGAGATAGCTGAACAGTGCCTTCTGTTCGCCAGTGAAGCAGTGCACCACGGCAGCCGGCAATTGATCGCGGAAGTCGCGCAGGATTTCCAGCAATCGCTGGCTGGCGTCGCGTTCGTGCAGAAAAACCGGCAGCTGCAATTCAACAGCCATGGCCAGATGTTCTTCGAGGACCTTCTCCTGCTGCGGACGCGGCGAGAAATCACGGTTGAAATCCAGCCCGCATTCGCCCACGGCCACCACATTTGGCTCATTGAGCAAACTGCGCAAACGTCGGGCGCTGTCGGCATTCCAGTCGCTGGCGCAGTGCGGGTGAATGCCGGCGGTAGCGAACAGGCGCTGCGCACTTGCGTCCAGTTGCTGGCACAGCTCAAGGGCCTGTTCGCTGCCCTCGACACTGGTGCCGGTCAGCACCAGTTGGCACACGCCGGCCGCGTAGGCGCGGTCGAGTACGGCCTGGTGTTTGTCGGCAAAACAGGGGTTGGTCAGGTTGACGCCGATATCGATGAGTTGCATGGTGCTACCTCGGCCCAAAGGCCGGAAAGCATATCAGAGCCGTGGATTTATAAGAAAAGCCAAGAACTACAACGGGTTAACGCTGTCTCTTGAGCCGCGAGCCAGACCGGGTTGGTAGTTTTGCCATCATTGTGCCAGTCTTTCGCACTTTGCCAGCGCCTCGGGCGCTCTGTTTTTGTCGCCGTGCTTGACGTCATTCGTCATTGAAGCGGGCCTCATATTCTTTCCGGAGAGTGGATGATTCGTCCCTCGGTTTTGCTACTGCTGTGTTGTTCGCTGCTACTGCCGATGTCGGCGGTCGCGCGTCTGCCCGGGCCGCTGCAAGCCGTACCGGCCACCAAGGTGCGCGACCTTGCGGAAATTCGCAGCAGCCGTGTGCTGCGGGTGTTGGTCAACCAGAGCCGCAACAGTTCCGGCGAAGTCCAGGGGCAGGCGATCGGGGTCGAATACCATCGTCTGAGAGCTTTCGAGCAATACCTCAACGGCCACGCCCGTGACGGTCAGGAAATCACTCTCAAGATCATTCCCAAGGCCAAGGATCAACTGCTCGGTGCATTGCAGCGCGGGGAGGGTGATCTGGTGGCGCCAGGCGAGTTGCTCGATCTGCAAGCGGGTTTCGCCGTCAGCACCAGTGAGCCGATTGCCAGCAACATCCCATTGGTCCTGGTGGGCATCAAAGGCGAACGCCGCTACACCCGGCTTGAACAGCTTTCCGGCAAGACCCTGGCGTTACCCGCCGGCAGCGCCGCCGGGGATGCTGTCAGCCAGATCAATCAAAAACTCGCCCTGCACAAACTGCCACCGGTCAAAGTCGAATGGGTCGATCCGAGCCTTGCCGTCGAGGACGTACTGGAGATGGTGCAGGGCGGGATCTTCCACCTGACCATCGTCGAGCAGCCGATCGCCGAACGCTGGGGCAAGATCCTGCCCAACCTGCGTTTCGACAGGCAGGTACTCATCAGTGATCCGGGAGAAGAGTTCTGGTTCGTGCGCCGCGATGCGTCGATGTTGCGGGCCAGCATTGATCGTTTCCTCACCGTCTACAAAAAACCATCGGATCAGGACGCCGCATTCCTGCGGATCTATCGTCGTCTCTACCAAGTGCACTATCCACTGGCCAAGGCGGACCGGCAGCGTCTGGAAAAACTTCGTCCGGTGCTGCAGAAACACGCCGATGCCCAGGGCATGGACTGGCTGAACCTGGCGGCGCTGGCCTTCAAGGAGTCAGCCCTGCAACCTGCCGCCCGCAGTGGCGAAGGCCCGACCGGTCTGATGCAGATCACGCCTTCTGCGGCGCAGCGGGTGGGGGTCGACAATATTCAGGACGTAGACGGCAATGTGCAGGCCGGGGCCAAGTACCTGGCGATGATCCGGCGCAAGTTTTTTGCCAGCCCGAAACTCAACGAGCGCGAACGCATGGCCTTCGTTCTGGCAGCCTACAACATCGGGCCGGAGCGGGTTCAGGGCATGCGCGCCGAAGCCCGGCGGCGAGGATTGAATCCCAACCAGTGGTTCTTCCAGGTCGAACGCGTTGCCATGGAGCAAGTGGGTATGGGCCCCGTTAGCTATGTTAATAGCGTGAACAAGTATTTCTTGGCGTTCGACCGGGAGCGGGAGTCGTTGGAGCCTCAGGGACAAAAAGTTGTCTTGCGAAAATGATCAATTAATTCGATTTTTATGTTGAGGTTTTTGCGCTTTTAACATGCGATTTACTGATTAATATAGCGGCCAACCAACACACACTTACAAGGAATGAAACAGCATGAGCATTCTGATCAACAAGGTACTGTCTACCCGCGCTGGCTACGGCCTGACCGTTTTGCGCATCGTGGTCGGCATTATTTCCGCCGCTCACGGCTCGCAGAAACTCTTCGGGGCATTCGGTGGCTATGGTCTGGCGGGAACCGCGCAGTACATGGAAAGCCTCGGACTGACGCCGGGTTACCTGATGGCGACGCTGGCGGGCGGCATCGAGTTCTTCGCCGGCCTGGCCCTGATCATCGGCCTGCTGGTTCGTCCGGCCGCACTGGGTCTGATCTTCCTGTTGCTGGTCGCGATTTTCTCGGTGCACATCAGCAACGGACTGTTCATGGCCAACAACGGTTATGAATTCGCCCTTGCTTTGCTCGGTGGCAGTATCGCGGTATTGATCGAAGGTGCGGGCAAACTCTCGGCGGACCGTGCCATCGCCGGCTGACCGCTCTGGCTCAACAAAAAAGGCCCGCATCGTGCGGGCCTTTTTTTGTTGAGCGTCATTCTTGACACTGTCCAGTCAGCTTCTCTAGGATGTTGCTCATGCGCCGATTTAAACAGCTACTTGCGGGGCGCCAGGTGACTCATTCAGTTGCCGACAGAAGCCTGAACAGGCTTCGAAATACCGCTAAAGCGCTGGTTCGGTGTTGCCTCTCACCTGCCATGCAGACTTTTGAGGCAGAGACACGACACAATGAATGCACTAAACCCCGTTGTACGTCCCGCGCCGATCACGGCACATCTGACCCAGCGCAATCCAAAAATCCTGCTTGGCGGCAAACATCAGCCGACGCTCTTGCGTTATCTCGATGGCTGGCCACGTCGTACCGGCGGTCCCGCTGCCTTCCTGATCCAGTTTGTCGAAGACGGTGAGTCGCTCGCTCGTTTTGCCGACGACAGTTTTGATCTGGCGGTGATTCAATCTCCCAGCCTCGAAGACGCTCCTGAAGTGATCAGGCAACTCACCCGCGTTGCCCGACAAGGGCTGATTACCCGGCGCTGAGGCCCGGAACGCTGCGGTTCACGGGTACTCGATTGCCACGATGTACACACACTGCTCACCGGTCGGTGTCTGGACCCGAACTTCGGCGTCCAGAGCCTTGCCGATCAGGGCGCGAGCCAAGGGCGAGTCGATGCTGATCAGGCCCTGTTTGAGGTCCAGTTCATCCGGCCCGACGATACGGTAGCGCGACTCTTTGCCGTCCTCGTCTTCGATAGTGACCCAGGCGCCGAAATAGACCTTGTTCGGATCGCTGGGTTTTTCGCTGACAACCTTGAGCGCTTCCAGGCGTTTGGTGAGAAAACGCACGCGGCTGTCGATCTCTCGCAGCATCTTTTTGCCGTAGGTGTATTCGGCGTTCTCCGAGCGATCGCCCTGGGCCGCGGCTTCGCTGACAGCCTGGGTAACCTGGGGGCGACGTACATGCCACAGCTCATGGAACTCGGCGCGCATCCGCGCTTCACCCTCGGGGGTGATCAGCGCGGTGCCGGCGGTGCGGGGAGGGCGGTAACGGCTCATGACAGCTTCTTGTGGTGAGGATGGCAGGAGTCTATCAACCCTCGCGCAGGACTGTCAGCGGGCTGGCGTTCAATGCCCGACGGGTGCCGAACACCCCGGCACCACCAATGAGCACGGCACCAACCAGTGGCAGCAGCAACAGCCATGGATGCGGGTGCCACGGCAGGTCAAAGGCATAGCGGTAGAGTACCCAACTCACGACTTCCGAACCCAGCGCCGCCAGCAAACCACTGACCGCACCGAGCAAGCCGAACTCGATGCGCCGCGCCTTGACCAGCAATTGCCGTTCGGCCCCCAGCGCTCGCAGTAATGCGCCCTGGCGAATACGTTCGTCCAGCGTCGCCTGCAGGCCGGAAAACAGCACCGCCATCCCCGCCGCCAATACGAACAACAACACATACTCCACCGCCAGGGTCACCTGGGCGAGGATGCTGCGCAGTTGCTCCAGCAAGGCTTCGACCTGCAGGATCGTCACCGCCGGGAAGGCACGGGACAGGTCGACGATCTGTTGGTCATGACCCGGCGCCAGATAGAAACTGGTCAAGTAAGTCGCCGGAAGATCCTTCAGGGTGCCGGGCTGGAAGATCATGAAGAAGTTCGGCTGGAAGTTGTCCCAGTTGATCTCCCGCAGGCTGGTGACTCGCGCCTCGCGATTGACCCCGCCAACACTGAAAATCAGGTGATCGCCGAGCTTGATTTTCAGGCTTTCAGCGACCTTGCCCTCTACCGACACACCGGGAACATCATCCGGCGTTTGTTCATTCCACCAATTGCCGGTAGTGAGCTTGTTGCCCGGCGGCAAGTCCGCGGCCCAGGTCAGACTCAGGTCGCGCTGGATCGCCCGGTCGCCGGCCGATTCTTTGGTGACGATTTGCTGCACCGGCTCGCCGTTGATGCTGATCAAGCGCCCCGGCACCACCGGGTACAGTGGCGCCGATTGCGCCGACACGGCAATCAGGTGATCGGTGAAGGCCTGTTTGTCCGCCGGCAGGATGTTCAGCGCAAAGTAGTTCGGTGCGTTTTTGGGTAACTGGTTCTGCCAGGTGTCCAGGAGCTCGCCACGTAGCAAGGCGATCAGTGCCATCGACAGCAGAATCAGGCCGAACGCCAGGGACTGGCCCGCGGCAGCCAGCGGATGACGCAGCAATTGGCCGAGTCCGAGGCGCCAGGGCAAGGACGCACGAGCAAGCAAGCGCCGCAGACTCTTCAACAGCAGCAGCAACAAACCGCCCAACACCAGCGCTGCAATCACGCCGCCGCCGAGCAGGGCAAAGGTCAGCAACAGGTCCAGGCTCAGGCGCCACATGATCAGGCCGAGGGCACCCAGCGCTGCGCCGTAGACCATCCAGGTGCTGGAGGGAATCGGCAGCATATCCCGGCGCAGTACGCGCAATGGCGGAACCCGGCCCAGGGCCGCCAGCGGCGGCAAGGCGAAACCGGCCAGCGCCACCAGTCCGGTGCCGATCCCGGCAATGGCCGGAAACAGCCCGCCCGGGGGCACGTCGGTCGGCAGCAAGTCATGCAGCAGGGCAAACAACCCGAGCTGTGCGAGCCAGCCGAGGAGGGCGCCGCTGATGCTGGCCAGCAGCCCGAGCACGGTCAGTTGCAGGCTGAACAAGACCATGGTTTCCCGGCGTGACAGCCCGAGGCAGCGCAACAACGCACTGGCATCGAAGCGGCGGGTGGCGAAGCGGGTTGCCGACAGCGCCACTGCCACGCCGGACAGCAACACCGCCACCAGGCTGGCCATGTTCAGGTAGCGTTCGGCCTTGCCCAGGGCGCCTCCGATCTGCCGGTTGCCATCGCGGGCGTCCTGCAGGCGCTGGTTGGCGGCCAGTCCCGGTTTGATCAGTTGCCGATACGTCTCGAGTGCCTGGGCATTGCCTCGCCATAATTCGCGATAGCTGACCCGGCTACCGGGTTGCACCACGCCGGTTGCCGCAAGGTCGCCGAGATTGATCAGCACTCGCGGCGTCAGGCTGTAGAAGTTGCCGGCGCGGTCGGGTTCATAGGTCAACACTCGCGCCAGCTTCAGGGTTTTCATGCCGACATCGATGCTGTCGCCGATCTTCAGGTCCAGGGCGGTCAGCAGGCGTGCCTCGACCCAGGCTTCACCGGGTTGCGGTCCGCCACCAACGGTTTGCGTGGCGAACGGGGCGGGCGCGCTTTTCAGTTCGCCGCGCAGCGGGTAGGTGTCATCGGCCGCCTTGATACTGGACAACTGGATGCCGTTGTCGGTGGCGATGACGCTGGAAAACTCCACCACCTGCGCATGTTCCAGTCCCAGTTCGACGCCGCTTCTTATCTGTTCGGCGCGTGCCGGCGAACTGCCTTCGAGGAGCAGGTCGGCACCGAGAAACTCGGTAGCGCGCAGCATCATGGCGCCGTTCAGGCGCGCGCCGAAATAACCAATCGCAGTGCTCGCGGCCACGGCCACCAGCAAGGCGAAAAACAACACACGCAGCTCACCGGCGCGGGCGTCGCGCAGCAATTGGCGGATGGCGAGAGTGAACAGGCGTAACAGCGGCAGGCGTGCCATCAAGGCTCCAGAGGGGCGACCAGCAGGCCGGCTTCAAGACGAATCAGGCGCCGGCAGCGATGGGCCAGGCGTTCATCATGAGTCACCAGCACCAGGGTCGTGCCGCGCTCCTTGTTGAGTTCGAACAGCAAGTCGCTGATGCGCTCGCCGGTGTGGCTGTCGAGGTTGCCGGTAGGTTCGTCGGCGAACAGCACAGCGGGTTCGGCGGCAAACGCGCGGGCAATCGCCACGCGTTGCTGCTCGCCCCCGGAGAGCTGGCGCGGCGAGTGAGTCAGGCGTTGACCCAGCCCAACGCGTTGCAGCAATTGGGTGGCGCGTTCGCGGGCGTCTTTGCGGCCATCGAGCTCCAGTGGCAGCATGACGTTTTCCAGAGCATTGAGGCTGTCGAGCAACTGGAATGACTGGAACACAAAACCCACGTGTTCGGCACGGATGCGCGCACGCTGGTCTTCATCGAGGTTGCTCAGGCCTTGCCCGGCGAGAGTGACTTCGCCACTGCTCGGCAAATCGAGCCCGGCAAGCAGGCCCAGCAGTGTGGACTTGCCTGAGCCCGAAGCACCGACGATGGCCAGGCTATCGCCCTTGTTCAGTTCCAGGCTGAGTTCGTGCAGGATGGTCAGTTCACCTTCCGCGCTGGGGACCACTTTGCTAAGGTCCTTCGCGATGAGAATGCTTGCGCCCATGGAGAGTCCGATGCGTGTCTGGTTTTTGAGTGCTGGCCTGGCCTTGATGTGCATGGCCCAAAACGCAGCGGCGGGTACAGTCCTGATCGTTGGCGATAGTATCAGCGCCGGTTTCGGGCTGGATACCCGGCTGGGGTGGGTGTCGCTGCTTGAGCAACGGCTCAGGCGCGAAGGTTTCGACGACAAAGTGATCAATGCGTCCATCAGTGGCGACACCAGTGCCGGAGGCCAGGCGCGCCTGCCCGCGCTGCTTGTAGAGCATAAACCGGATCTGGTGATCCTCGAGTTGGGCGGCAATGACGGCCTGCGCGGGTTGCTGCCAACTCAATTGCAACAAAATCTTGCATCAATGATCGACAGTTCCCGGGCCAGCGGTGCCAAGGTGTTGCTGCTCGGCATGCAATTGCCACCCAATTACGGTGTGCGTTACACAAAGGCGTTTGCCGAGGTCTACAGCAACCTGGCTGATGAGAAAAAAATCCCGCTGGTGCCGTTTTTCCTCGACGGCGTGGGCGGCCATCCGGACTTGATGCAGGCCGACGGCATACACCCGGCGGCCGGGGCCCAGGACAAGTTGCTGGAAAATGTCTGGCCTACTCTAAAACCGCTGTTATGACACTTTTCTAGAGGCAGGCTTTCGGCTAAGGTGGCGCCCCCGATTTGGAGCCCCCGATGCCGCGTCCCGCCTGGTCACTATTTGCCTACCAACTGATCGAGCCTGACGAACAGCTGGATCTGTTCGCCTGCCAGGAAGTGCGGGTACACCTGGTGACCCGTCAATTGGAGTTGGGCGGCTCGGCGGATCGCACCTTGTGCGGCAGCCTGTTGCCGGCACAGCCACGCTGGTCGAGTGTTGATCGCCGGGTGTTTCAGGATCAGCGGCTGTGTTCGCTGTGCAGGGCCATTCTTGAGTCGCAGAAGCGGGGTACTTCGCCGATCTGGCCGGAGTTGCGGTTCGAGCTTTGATCCGTCATTGCCTGCTTGCCCTGTTATTTTGAGTGCATATCCGTTGTTAAGGTAACGGCGGCTTATGGTTTCGCCCTTACGGCGACTCACCTCCCCCCGGATGAACGCCGGAACGAGGCCTGCCGAGGGGGCGGGTGGATCAAGATCAAGAGCTGCAGGCGAGCTAACGCTCGGCCCTGTAGGAGCGAGCTTGCTCGCGATGGACGTCAACGATAACGCGTGCTGCCTGAATGCCCGCGTTGTCCTGGCGTTTTTCGCGAGCAAGTCGGATCGCCGCACTGTCGCTCCTACAGGGAAACGAGTTCAATTGCGATCAGGCCGGCCGGTATACCGCCTCGCTTTGCTTTTGCGGTACGCGCCCCTTCGTGAGGCCGCGCGTAGTTACCGGGAGCACGACATGAATGTGTTGATGGGCGCACCGAACATCGTGCGGGGCGGGTCGCACTCGGGTAACGTGGCTGCCGCAGATCTGGCCGCAGCGGGGTTGCCGGTGGTCCAGCAAGTATGGCGACAAGCGAAGAGGGGGAATTGATGGCGGGCAGGTTGATCTATCTCATCGGGCCTTCAGGTTCGGGCAAGGACAGCCTGCTGGATGCCGCGCGAACGCGGTTGGCCGAACGCGGCTGCCGTATCGTGCGGCGGGTCATTACCCGCTCGGCCGAAGCCGTGGGCGAGGCGGCGCTGGGTGTCAGTGCGCAGCAATTCGCCGATATGGAAGCTCAGGGCGCGTTTGCCCTGAGCTGGCACGCCAATGGGTTGTCCTATGGCATCCCGCGGGAAATCGACGATTGGCTGGCCGCCGGCGAGGACGTGCTGGTCAATGGTTCTCGGGGGCATTTGCAGAACACGCGCCTGCGCTATCCAGACGTGTTGGTGCTGTTGTTGACTGTGGATCAAACGGAACTGCGCCATCGCTTGCTGGAGCGCGGGCGAGAATCGCTGATCGAGATCGATCAGCGGTTGGCACGCAATGCCCGATTCAGCGAGCAACTGCTGGCGGACGACCCGACCGTACACGTGCTCGACAACTCCGGGCCACTTGAGCAAACGGTCGAGCGGTTGCTGGTCTGCATTGACGAGTGACACCGATTTACCTGACATTGCCGGGAACGGACGACGAGCAATTAGCTTCGTACGCGGCCAATGCAGGCCATGGCGCAGCCTGTGATCTTTTGATCTTGATTGAGCTGCCTGTCAGGCCTTCCTGTCCAACAACCCCTGCACATACTCCACGAACGCCCGAGCCTTGGCGCTGGCCATTCTCCCGGTGGGGAACACCGCCCACAGATCCAGGTTCGGCAAGGTCCAGTCCTTCATTGCCTCGCGGACCGAACCGTCGGCCAGTTCCGGCGCGAACATCCATTGCGAGGCCATGGTCAGCCCTTGATGGGCCAGCACGGCTTCACGCAGGCCTTCGGCGGCGTTGACGCGGATCCGGCCGTTGATGATCACCGATTGCTCCTCGCCGGCCTTGTTGAACTGCCAATTGGTGCCGCCGCCAAGGGTGTAGACGATTGCCTGATGCTTGCACAGGTCGGCGGGGCAGGTGGGTTCGCCGTGTTTTTCGAAGTACGCCGGTGTGCCCAGTACCATGCGCCGGCATTCGGCGATCTTGCGGGCGGTCAGCCCCGAGTCGCTCAACTCGCCCATGCGCAGGGCGATATCGACGCCTTCTTCCACCAGATTGACGTTGCGATCATCGAGCATCAAGTCGATGTTCAACTCCGGGTTTTGCTCCAGAAAGGGTCCCAGGTGCGGGACGATGTGCAGCCGGCCGAAGGTGACTGCCGCGCAGATGCGCAGGTTGCCACTCAGCCCGCTGGCGGAACCGCGTGCGGCGTTGTCGGCCTCGTCGGCTTCTTCGATGGCGCGCCTGGCCCGTTCGAAAAAGGCCAGCCCGGCCTCGGTGGGCGTCAGGCCCCGGGTCGAGCGCAGCAACAGCCGCACCGCCAACCGCGATTCCAGTTGCGCGATGGTTTTCGACACGGCTGGCTGGCCGATGTTCAGGCGCCGGGCCGCGGCGGAAAACGAGCCGGTTTCCACCACGTAGACGAAGGTTTCCATTGCGCCGAGGCGGTCCATCTGAGGTCCTTGTGCAAAGTCTGGAGGCTGTCGCAAGTCCCCCTGTGGGAGCGAGCCTGCTCGCGATAGCGGTTTAACATTCAACATTGATGCTGACTGCCATGCCGCCATCGCGAGCAGGCTCGCTCCCACAAGGGATATGTGGAGACGCTCAGAACACGGCTTTACCCACCGAAGCACCGTCATCGACAAACAGTGTCTGCCCGGTGATGAACCCGCTCTGCTCCGACAACAGAAACGTAACCGCCGAGGCGATTTCCTGTGGCTGCCCCAGGCGACCCATCGGCACGCTGGCCAGATCCGCCAGCACTTCCTGGGTCAGCCGCGGATCGCATCCAGCATCGCTTCAGGCTCTGAGCGCTGAGTGTAATCGGGGTTGACCTTGGCGTAACGCGCAGGCATTGGCAATTATTTGGGCCGGAACATCTTTTCATCACACTCTGTAAAACACCCGAACGTCGTGCTTCGGTTTTTTGTGCTTGAGTAAAGATAACTCTAGGGTTATTTTTGTTTTTGCCAAGCAAGGAGGCTGGTGGTGCAGAGCCGGCTATTGATCAAGGAGTTGGTGGAAGCGGGTTGGACCCTGGACCGGGTCACTGGCAGTCATCATATCTTCACGCACCGTTACAACCCGTACACCATTCCCGTCCCTCATCCAAAAAAGGAATTACCGATCGGGACGGTCAAGAGCATCAGGAGGCGAGCCGGGCTGAACTGCCCGCCAGCCAGTTACGCAGGAGATCCATAATGCAATATCCAATCTGTATCGAATGGGGCGATGAGAACACCGCCATCGGTATCCAGATCCCCGATATTCCAGGTGCGGTGACCGCCGGGGATACCTTTGAAGAGGCTTACAACGCAGCCGTCGAAATTGCCCACATCATGTTGCAGGAGATGGCTGCAGACGGCGATACGATTCCGATGCCGACTTCGGCGGCATTGCACCGCGGCAATCCTGAATTCGCCGACATGGGCTGGGGCATGCTGGAACTGGACATCTCGCCGTACATGGGCAAGACCGAGAAGGTCAATGTCACGCTGCCCGGCTATGTGATCCAGCGCATCGACCGCTATGTGCGCGAGCACAACGTCAAAAGCCGCTCCTCCTTTTTGGCGGATGCGGCGATGGAGAAGCTGGTTCGGCAATGAGTGAGGCCAATCACATCGCAAGCAAGTTCGATTCAACAGGGTTAATGGAAAACCTGTAGGAGCGAACCTGCTCGCGATGCTGTTGAAGGCTTACGCCGTCGCCAGCGAAACCTTCTGCGAAACACTCAAGAACCGCAACAACGCCAACAGCGGAAACGCACTGCCGACGATCACGATCCACAACCAGCCGCCCTGTTCGTACACCGCGCTGGCCACCGAAGAGCCGAAGGCGCCGCCGATGAAGATGCTGGTCATGTACAGCGCATTCAGGCGGCTGCGGCTTTTGCCGTCGAGGGCGTAGACCGCACGCTGGCCGAGGACCATGTTCATCTGGACGCAGAAATCGAGCACCACGCCGGTCACGGCCAGGCCGATGATACTGTAGGCCGGATGGATAAACGCCGGCAGAAAACTCAGGCTGGCGAACAGCAGGGCCAGCAGTGACGCGATGCGGGTGTGACCGGCGTCGGCCAGGCGCCCGGCGATGGGGGCGGCAATGGCGCCGATGGCCCCCACCAGCGCGAAAATCGCGATCTCGCTTTGCGACAAACCGTGATTGCGCGCCAGTTCCAGCGGCACGGCGGTCCAGAACAGGCTGAAGGTGGCAAACATGCAACCCTGGTAAAAGGCCCGTTGGCGCAGGACCGGCTGTTTGCGCAACAGCGTCCACAGCGAGCCCAGCAACTGGCCATAGGAAGCGCTGTGATCAGGTTCACGCTTGGGAATGGTCACTGCCAGCACGATGCTGATGGCCGCCATCAACGCCGCGGCAATCACAAACATCGCCCGCCAGCCGAAATGGTCGGCCACCACACTCGACACCGGCCGGGCCAGCAGAATGCCGAGCAACAAACCGCCCATGATCCCGCCTACCACACGGCCACGGGTTTCTTCCGGCGCCAGGTGCGCGGCCAATGGAATCAGGATCTGCACCGAGACCGAACTGAACCCGACCAACAGCGAAATCAGTAAAAACACGTTCGGCTGATCGGTGAATGCCGCCCCCAGCAGGCTGACAATCGCCACCAGCGTGGTGGTGATCATCAATCGGCGGTTCTCCAGCAAATCCCCCAGCGGAACCAGGAAAAACAGCCCCAGCGCATAGCCGATCTGAGTCAGGGAAACGATCAGGCTGGCCATGGTGTTGGTCAGGCCAATATCCGGGGCGATCAGGCCGATGATCGGCTGGGCGTAGTAGATGTTGGCAACAATGGCGCCGCAGCAGAAGGCGAACAGCAGCACCATGCCTCGGGTCATTGTCGCGGTGCCGTGGGGCACCTGGGTCGCTGGGTTCATAACGGGTCTCGCTGTACGGAATGGAATGCGCGCAGGCTAATGGGCTGGCGGAAACGGCGGAAGCGGGATTGAAGTGATAGCAATCATTCCATTGCGGAATGACTGGCGGACGCGTGCGTCGTCCGCCGAACGGCCTTGCGTCAGAAGATCGAAGGTCAATGATACATTCACTTACATCTTGTTCGATAGCGTGCTTATGTTCTCTCTCCACGTCTCATGACCTGAGGGCCGCTCCATGAATGAGAAGTTTCGTCAGCTGATTCGCCGGGTTTCAGTCGTCACCTTGATCAGTGTATTCAGCGCTGGCCTGGCCCAGGCCGAAGACGCGCCGGGCACGCGCATCGGTGTGCGCGGCGAGATCACCGGCGTCAGTCCGGACGTGCTGAAAGTCCATGCCAACAGCGGCGAAAACGTAGTGATCAATCTGACCCAGGACACCAAGGTCCGCGCCGTGACCCTGGCCAATATCGAAGACATCAAGCCCGGCAGCTACATCGGCTCCGCGGCTATTCCTCAGGAGGATGGCACCCTCAAGGCCCTGGAGGTCCACGTTTTCCCACCGGAGCTGGCCGGCAGTGGCGACGGTCATCGGCCGTTTGATCTGGTCAAGGGCAGCAGCATGACCAACGGCAGCGTCGGCGACCTGGTGGTGAGCAATGGCCGGGTGCTGACCGTCAACTACAAGGGTGGCCAACAGAAGATCCTGGTGCCCGAAGACGTCCCCATCGTCAACCTGATGCCAGCCGATCGCAGTCTGTTGAAGGTGGGCGTGAAGATCGTGACCTTTGTCACGCAGGGCGCTGACGGCACGCTCACCGCTCAATCCATCTCGGCAGGCAAGGATGGCGTGACGCCGCCGATGTAACCTGAACGTGGCAACCGGCCATCTGAAGAAAAGCCCGCACAGCCCCGGCAGCTAGAATCTACAGGGGGGATCACTTCAATGTGTCCTTACGAGCGGGAGTATCACGATGAAAATCGTAACTTCGCTGGCGTTAGTGGTAGCGGTCGGTTGGATCTCTGGGTGCTCGACAGTGCCTGACAGTCAGGTCACCAGCGTTCCCCTGAATGCTACATCCAATAATCCCGGGAATATTGCCCGGTTGATCATGATGCCCAGTGATAACGCAACAACGTTCTGGGTTGAGGTCAGCGGCGAGAGCATAGGCAGCACATTGCCAGGGCGGTTGACGGCCTACATCTATCCGGGAAGCTGTGGGAACCTGGGTTCGAAACCAGTCTATGACATGAATGACGGTCCAAATGCCCGGTTCTATTCGCAAGCGTCAAACCAGCGCTTCTGGAAAAGCGCACCGGTCGCCGTCGAGACCCTTCGAGCCGGTGGCTATGCCTTGGTCGTGCGTGAAAGCCCGGCCGATGGTCATCAGGCTATTTTCTGCGGCAACCTGAGTTGAAACATACACGGAACACTGTAGGAGCGAGCCTGCTCGCGATGGAGTCACGGTCAACGCGTTTATTCAGAAAAAACGCATTATCGTTGACGTCCATCGCGAGCAAGCTCGCTCCTACAGGTGTTTATTGCGCATAAATCTGGTCGAAAACGCCGCCATCATTGAAGTGGGTTTTCTGCACGGTGCGCCAGTCGCCAAAGGTCTTCTCGACGGACAGGAAGTCCACTTTCGGGAAGCGGTCGGTGTACTTGGCCAAAACAGCCGGGTCACGCGGGCGCAGGTAGTTTGCTGCGGCAATCTCCTGACCTTCCGGCGACCACAGGTACTTCAGGTATTCCTCGGCTGCCGCACGGGTGCCTTTCTTGTCGACGGTTTTGTCGACCACTGACACCGGTGGCTCGGCTTCGGCGGAAACGCTTGGGTAGATGACTTCGAACTGATCACGGCCGAACTCGCGGGCGATCATTTCCGCTTCGTTTTCGAAGGTCACCAATACGTCGCCAATCTGATTGGTCATGAAGGTGGTGGTGGCGGCACGGCCACCGGTATCCAGGACCGGGGCTTGCTTGAACAGTTTGCCGACAAAGTCTTTGGCCTTGTTTTCGTCGCCGCCGTTTTTCAACACGTAGCCCCAGGCCGAGAGGTAGGTGTAGCGACCATTACCGGAAGTTTTCGGGTTCGGGACGATAACCTGAACGCCATCCTTGAGCAGGTCCGGCCAGTCTTTCAGGGCTTTCGGGTTGCCCTTGCGAACGATGAACACGGTGGCCGAAGTGAACGGCGCGCTGTTGTTCGGCAGGCGCGTGACCCAGTTGTCCGGGACCAGTTTGCCGTTGTCGGCCAGGGCGTTGATGTCGGTGGCCATGTTCATGGTGATGACATCCGCCGGCAGGCCGTCGATCACCGAGCGCGCCTGTTTGCTGGAGCCGCCGAAGGACATTTGCAGGGTGATGTTTTCGTTGTGCTCGGCTTGCCAGTGTTTCTGGAACGCAGAGTTGTAGTCCTTGTAGAAATCGCGCATCACGTCGTAGGAAACGTTGAGCAGGGTCGGTGCGGCTTGAGCCACGCTGGTCAATGCCAGGCCAGCGGCGAGAAGAGAGGCGCCAAAGAGTTTTTTCACTGCGCAGTCCTTGTTCTATTTAAAAGTGGGGCAATTTGCCAGCGACTATAACTGGGCTCGTATAGTCCTTTAAAGATTAAAAAGCTCTTTGCTTATTCCAGTTTTTTGAACAGTGCGTTGCCGCAACGGGAGCAGAACGATGCTTCCTGTTCGTGGCTGTTTTTCGCACACACCGGGCAATTGTGCTGCAACTGACCACCGCGCATGGCGGTGGCCAGTTCGGCGGTGAAGATCCCGGTGGGCACGGCAATGATCGAGTAACCGGTGATCATTACCATCGACGAGATGACCTGGCCCAGGGCGGTCTTGGGCACGATGTCGCCGTAACCGACGGTGGTCAGGGTGACGATCGCCCAGTAGATGCCCTTGGGAATACTGGTGAAGCCATGTTGCGGACCTTCGACCACGTACATCAAGGTGCCGAACACGATGACCAGAGTGCAGACGCTGAGCAGGAACACGAGGATTTTCTGCTTGCTGCCGCGCAAGGCATCGAGCAGGTAATGGGCTTGTTTGAGGTAGGGACCGAGCTTGAGCACGCGGAAGATCCGCAGCATCCGGATGATCCGGATGATCAGCAGGTACTGGGCATCGCTGTAGTACAGCGCGAGGATGCCGGGCACGATGGCCAGCAGATCCACCAGCCCATAGAAACTGAACGCGTAGTGCAGCGGTTTGGGCGAGCAGTACAGGCGCAGGATGTACTCGCCGAGGAAAATGATCGTGAAGCCCCACTCGATGTACGCCAGCAGGCTGGCGTAGTTCTGGTGGACGTCATCGATGCTGTCGAGAATCACCACCACCAGGCTGGCGAGGATGATCAGCAGCAGGGTGGTGTCGAAACGTCGCCCGGCGACGGTGTCGGTCTGGAAAATAATCACGTACAGGCGATTACGCCACGTGTCGTTGCTGATCATGCACATCGCCTTGGCCGCAAATCAGCGCAGCCTAGGTTGATTCTCCCCGGGAGCGCAAGGTGCGCTTTCGACCGTGGCCTTGCCGAGCATTTGCACAACGCAGCGGATCAGCCAGCAGGCAAGAATGAACGGCGCAGTCAGCGTAGGCAGACCGATGGCGGCAAACACCGGCGTCAGCAACAGCGCCAGGCCAATGCCAATCAGCGGCAGCCACGGTTGGCGACGCCGCGAACTGAAGGCGAGGGCGGCCAGCACGGCGTTATAACCACCGAGGCCGAGCAGTGCGGTGTAGAAGTCGTGGTGCAGCAGGCTCCAGCCCATGCCCGCGACAGACGCAAGCAACGCCCAGCAGAATGCGCGGCGATCGGCGATCAGCAAACCGGCGGCAATCATCGCACCGGCCAGCGGATGACCGAGGAACATCACCTGGCCGATGCCTTTGAGTGGTGCGGCGAGCATGTTCAGCGTGCTGACTTCGATCAAATGCGGCTCTGTCGAGGGCGTGGCGAAGCACAGCAAGACCCAGCCCAGCCCGACGAAGGGCGCGGTGTAGGCTGGCAGGCATTGGCTGAACCGGACGCGCTTGAGCCACTGCTGGGTGATCATCGCACTCAGACCGCCGGCGGCCAGAATCAGTGGCGGCATCATCGCCGACCAGGGGAAGTACAGGCTCAGCAACAGACCGAGCAGAACGCCGTTGTAGCTGAACAACCCGGCCTGACGGTCAGCCTTGGCATAGTTGCGACGTTGCGCGGTGAGCAGGCCGGCAACACCACCGAGCAATGCGCCGCCGAGCAAGGCGGGCGCAGTGAACAGGATGGCCAGGACGCACAGCAGGCCGCACAGCGGATTGCGCTGGAGAAAGATCTGGCTGAAGCCGTTGAGCAATGCTTCGGCCCAGTCGGGGCAATGGGTGTTGAAATGGTTGGCAGGCATGGCAGTTCTGAAAGTCAATGAAACCGGGTTGCCTGCATCGCGAGCAAGCTCGCTCCCACACTGAATCTATGTTCAGTCTTGATTCTGTGATCAACACAAAACCAATGTGGGAGCGAGCTTGCTCGCGAAGAGGCCAGTTCAGGCGCTAGATCAAAGTCTCGATACGCAGAGAGTTAGTCGATCCCGGCTGCCCAAACGGCACACCGGCGGTGATCAATAACGTGTCGCCACGCTGCGCCATGCCCTGGGCCTGGGCGATCTCCAGCGCTGTGGAGCAGACTTCATCGACCTGACGCAGGCGATCGTTGACCACCGAGTGCACGCCCCACGCCACACTCAGGCGACGGGCGGTCTGCAGGTTCGGTGTCAGGTTGAGGATCGGCACCGTCGGCCGCTCCCGCGCAGCACGCAGGCTCGACGCGCCAGACTCGCTGTAGTTCACCAGCACCGCCACCGGCAGCACGTTGCTGATGCGGCGAATGGCGCAGCTGATCGCGTCGGAAACAGTCGCCTCGGCTTTTGGCCGGCTGACGTCGAGTTGAGTCTGATAGTCCGGACCGTTTTCCACCTGGCGGATGATCTTGCTCATCATCTGCACGGCTTCAAGCGGGTATTCGCCGGACGCGGTTTCCGCCGACAGCATCACCGCGTCCGCACCTTCGGCCACGGCGTTGGCCACGTCGGTGACTTCGGCGCGGGTTGGCGCCGGCGAGAAGCGCATCGACTCCAGCATCTGCGTGGCCACCACCACCGGCTTACCGAGCTGGCGGCAGGTGCTGATGATGTTCTTCTGAATCTGCGGCACGCTTTCGGCCGGCACTTCCACGCCCAGGTCGCCACGGGCGACCATGATCGCATCGCTCAACTCGGCGATCTCGCGCAGTTGTTCGACGGCCGAGGGCTTCTCGATCTTGGCCATCAGGAAGGCCTTGTCGCCGATCAGGGTGCGGGCTTCGCGAATGTCATCGGGACGTTGTACGAACGACAGCGCCACCCAGTCCACCCCCAGCTCCAGACCGAAGGTCAAGTCGCGGCGATCCTTGGCGGTCAGCGGGCTCAGGTCGAGCACCGCTTGCGGCACGTTCACGCCTTTGCGGTCCGACAGTTCGCCGCCATTGAGCACGGTGGTGTCGATGGCGTCGGCGTACTTGGTCACCACCCGCAGACGCAATTTGCCGTCGTCCAGCAGCAGGTCCATGCCCGGCTCCAGGGCCGCGATGATTTCCGGGTGTGGCAGGTTGACCCGGCGCTCATCGCCCGGCGTGGCATCGAGGTCCAGGCGCAAGGCCTGGCCACGCACCAGTTGCACTTTGCCTTCGGCGAACTTGCCGACCCGCAGTTTCGGGCCTTGCAGGTCCATCAGAATGCCCAATGGATAATTCAGCTGGCGCTCGACTTCACGAATCCACTGAAAACGCTGGGCGTGGTCGGCGTGATCGCCATGGCTGAAGTTCAGGCGGAAGATGTTGACCCCGGCCAGCACCAGTTCGCGGATGCCGTCGATCCCTTCGATGGCCGGGCCGAGCGTGGCGAGGATTTTGACCTTTTTGTCAGGCGTCATGTTTAGTGCTCTCGAGGATCAGGATGGCGCGGAAGTCATTGACGTTGGTGCGGGTCGGCTCGGTAACGATCAGGGCGTCGAGAGCCTCGAAATAGCCGTAGCCGTTGTTGTTGTCCAACTCGTCGCTGGCGCTCAGGCCCATTGCTGCGGCGCGGGCGTAGCTGTCCGGGGTCATGATCGCGCCGGCGTTGTCTTCGGAACCGTCGATGCCATCGGTATCGCCGGCCAGGGCATACACGCCGGGCAGGCCCTTGAGGCTGTCGGTCAGGCTCAGCAGGAACTCGGCATTGCGCCCGCCACGGCCGTTGCCGCGCACGGTGACGGTGGTTTCGCCGCCCGAGAGAATCACGCAGGGCGCCGCCAGTGGCTGGCCATGCAGCACGATTTGTCGCGCGATGCCGGCGTGGACTTTCGCCACCTCGCGGGATTCGCCTTCCAGGTCGCCGAGGATCAGCGGACTGAACCCGGCCTGACGGCATTTCACCGCCGCCGCTTCAAGCGATTGTTGCGGGCGGGCGATCAACTGGAAATGACTGCGGGCCAGGCTCGGATCACCGGGTTTGACCGTCTCCGATTCCGGGCTCTGCAGCCAACTGCGCACCGAGGCCGGAACCTCGATGGCGTAGCGTTTGAGGATCGCCAGGGCTTCGGCTGAGGTACTCGGGTCGGCTACGGTGGGGCCGGAGGCGATGACCGTGGCGAGGTCGCCCGGTACATCGGAAATCGCGTAGGTGTAGACCGTGGCAGGCCAGCAGGCTTTGCCCAGGCGGCCGCCCTTGATCGCCGAGAGGTGCTTGCGCACGCAGTTCATCTCGCCGATGGTCGCGCCGGACTTGAGCAGGGCTTTATTGATCGACTGCTTGTCGGCCAGGGTGATGCCTTCGGCCGGCAGTGCCAGCAGGGCAGAGCCACCGCCAGAGAGCAGGAATATCACACGGTCGTTTTCGCTGAGGTCGCTGACCAGTTCCAGCACACGCTTGGCCACGGCCAGGCCAGCGGCGTCCGGTACCGGATGCGCGGCTTCGACCACTTCGATTTTTTCGCATGGAGCGCCGTGACCGTAACGGGTCACCACCAGACCGGACACTTCGCCCTGCCAGCAGCGCTCGACCACCTGGGCCATGGCGGCTGCGGCTTTGCCGGCGCCAATGACGATTACGCGTCCGCTGCGGTCGGCGGGCAAATGGGCTTCGAGGACTTGTTGCGGATGCGCCGCGTCGATGGCTGTGGCAAACAGCTCGCGCAGCAATTGTTGCGGATCGACCGACATGGCGGGCTCCCGGAATTCTTGTTATTTGAAGGGCAACTCGGTCCAGTGTGGGAGCGGGCTTGCTCGCGAAAGCGCCATGTCAGTCAACATCTCTGTTGAATGTGAAGCCGCCTTCGCGAGCAAGCCCGCTCCCACATGGGGATGGGGCAGGGCTTACTTCTTGTCGCGAATCGAGAAGTTCGCCATGTGTTCCAGGCCCTTGATCAGCGCCGAGTGGTCCCAGTTGCTGCCACCGATGGCCGCGCAGGTGCTGAACACCTGCTGGGTGTTAGCGGTGTTCGGCAGGTTGATGTTCAGCTCCTTGGCGCCTTGCAGGGCCAGGTTCAGGTCCTTCTGGTGCAGGCTGATACGGAAGCCTGGATCGAAGGTGCCCTTGATCATGCGCTCGCCGTGCACTTCGAGGATCTTCGACGAAGCGAAGCCGCCCATCAGCGCTTCACGTACCTTGGCTGGATCGGCACCGTTTTTCGAAGCGAACAGCAGGGCTTCGGCCACGGCCTGGATGTTCAGGGCCACGATGATCTGGTTGGCCACTTTGGCGGTTTGACCGTCACCGTTGCCACCGACCAGGGTGATGTTCTTGCCCATGGCCTGGAACAGCGGCAGGGCGCGTTCGAAGGCGTCGGCATCGCCGCCGACCATGATGCTCAGGGTCGCAGCCTTGGCGCCGACTTCACCGCCGGACACCGGCGCATCGAGGTACTGCGCGCCTTTTTCGTTGATTTTGGCCGCGAAAGCCTTGGTGGCGGTCGGCGAGATCGAACTCATGTCGATCACGACTTTGCCTTTGCTGACACCGGCAGCAACGCCATCGGCGCGGAACAGCACGTCATCGACCTGCGGGGTATCCGGCACCATGACGATGATGAATTCAGCTTCCTGGGCGACTTCTTTCGGGTTCGCCAGGGCAACGGCGCCAGCGGCGACCAGGTCGGCAGGCGCAGGGTCGTGGTGCGCCGACAGGAACAGGCTGTGACCGGCTTTCTGCAGGTTCGCTGCCATTGGGTGGCCCATGATGCCGGTGCCGATAAATCCGATTTTAGCCATGAGAAAATCCTCTTGTTTTGTGCTTTCTGTAGGAGCGAGCCTGCTCGCGAAAAAACTCAACGAAAACGCGTGCTGCCTGAGTAAACGCGGCGCCTGATCGTTCTTCGCGAGCAGGCTCGCTCCTACAGGGATATGTGTCAGATCGCGTTATGGGTTTTCAACCAGCCCAGGCCCGCTTCGGTGGTGGTCAGCGGCTTGTATTCGCAGCCGACCCAGCCCTGATAACCGATGCGGTCCAGGTGTTCGAACAGGAAGCGGTAGTTGATTTCACCGGTACCTGGTTCGTTGCGCCCCGGGTTGTCCGCAAGCTGCACATGGTTGATCTCGCCCAGGTGCGATTGCAGGGTACGGGCCAGGTCGCCTTCCATGATTTGCATGTGGTAGATGTCGTATTGCAGGAACAGGTTGGCGCTGCCGACCTGCTCGCGAATCGACAGGGCTTGCGCCGTGTTGTTCAGGTAGAAGCCCGGGATGTCACGGGTGTTGATCGCTTCCATCACCAGTTTGATACCAGCCGCTTGCAGCTTGTCGGCCGCGTACTTGAGGTTGGCGACGAAAGTTTTCTCCACGGTGGCATCGTCAAAGCCCTGCGGACGAATACCGGCCAGGCAGTTGACCTGGGTGTTACCCAGTACCTGCGCGTAAGCAATGGCCAGATCGACACCGGCACGGAACTCTTCGACCCGGTCCGGCAGGCACGCGATACCGCGTTCGCCCTTGCCCCAGTCACCGGCCGGCAGGTTGAACAGCACTTGGGTCAGACCGTTGGCGTCGAGTTGGGCCTTGATTTCGGCGGAGCTGAAGTCGTACGGGAACAGGTATTCGACACCATTGAAGCCGGCCTTGGCGGCCGCTTCGAAACGGGCAAGAAAGTCCTGTTCGGTGAACAGCATGGACAGGTTGGCTGCGAAACGCGGCATGGTGGTCTCCCGTGTATGTATGAGGTCCCTTGTGGGAGCGGGCTTGCTCGCGAAGGCGGAGTGTCAGTCGACATCAATGGTGAATGTCAGACCGCCTTCGCGAGCAAGCCCGCTCCCACAGGGGGAGCGGTCAGCAGTTAGTCCAGCAACGAAATCGCAGTCGGTGCGTCGTCGCCGACCAGCGCCAGGTCTTCGAATTCGTTGACGGCGTTGATCTCGGTGCCCATGGAAATGTTGGTCACGCGCTCCAGGATGATCTCGACGATCACTGGAACCTTGAACTCTTCGATCAGCTCCTGGGCCTTGCGCAGGGCAGGCTGGATCTGAGCCGGTTCGAATACGCGCAGTGCCTTGCAGCCGAGGCCTTCGGCCACCGCGACGTGGTCCACACCGTAGCCGTTGAGTTCAGGCGCGTTCAGGTTGTCGAAGGACAGCTGCACGCAGTAGTCCATGTCGAAACCGCGCTGCGCCTGACGGATCAGGCCCAGGTACGAGTTGTTCACCACAACATGAATGTAGGGCAGCTTGAACTGCGCGCCCACCGCCAGTTCCTCGATCATGAACTGGAAGTCATAGTCCCCCGACAGGGCCACGACTTTACGGTTCGGATCAGCCTTGACCACGCCCAGCGCTGCCGGAATGGTCCAGCCCAACGGGCCTGCCTGACCGCAGTTGATCCAGTGGCGCGGCTTGTAGACGTGCAGGAACTGCGCGCCGGCAATCTGCGACAGACCGATGGTGCTGACGTAGCAGGTGTCTTTGCCGAACACCTGGTTCATCTCTTCGTATACACGTTGCGGCTTGACCGGCACGTTGTCGAAGTGAGTCTTGCGCTGCAGGCTGRCTTTACGCTGCTGGCAGTCTTGCAGCCAGGCACTGCGGTTCTTCAGTTTGCCGGCGGCTTGCCATTCGCGAGCGACTTCGATGAACACGGTCAGCGCGGCAGCGGCGTCGGACACGATGCCCAGGTCCGGGGTGAATACGCGGCCGATCTGAGTGCCTTCGATATCGACGTGAATGAACTTGCGGCCTTCGGTGTACACATCAACCGATCCGGTGTGACGGTTGGCCCAACGGTTACCGATGCCCAGAACCACGTCCGACTTGAGCATGGTCGCGTTGCCGTAGCGGTGGGAAGTCTGCAAGCCAACCATGCCCACCATCAGCGGGTGATCGTCCGGAATGGTGCCCCAGCCCATCAGGGTCGGGATCACTGGAATGCCGGTCAGCTCGGCGAACTCCACCAGCAGGTCGCTGGCATCGGCGTTGATGATGCCACCACCGGCCACCAGCAATGGACGCTCGGCCTGATCCAGCAAGGCCAAGGCCTTCTCGACCTGAACGCGGCTAGCGCTCGGCTTGGCCAGCGGCAGTGGCTGGTAAGCATCGATGTCGAATTCGATTTCCGCCATCTGAACGTCGAACGGCAGGTCGATCAGCACCGGGCCTGGACGGCCGGAGCGCATTTCATAGAACGCTTTCTGGAACGCGTAAGGCACCTGGCCCGGTTCCAGAACAGTGGTCGCCCACTTGGTGACTGGCTTGACGATGCTGGTGATGTCGACAGCCTGGAAGTCTTCCTTGTGCATACGGGCGCGGGGTGCCTGGCCCGTGATGCAGAGGATTGGAATCGAGTCGGCCGAGGCGCTGTAGAGCCCGGTGACCATGTCGGTGCCGGCAGGGCCGGAAGTGCCGATGCACACGCCGATGTTGCCGGCCTTGGTGCGGGTGTAGCCCTCGGCCATGTGCGAGGCGCCTTCAACGTGGCGAGCGAGTACGTGATCGATGCCGCCGACCTTTTGCAGGGCGGAGTACAGCGGGTTGATGGCGGCACCCGGGATGCCAAAAGCGGTATCGACCCCTTCACGGCGCATCACCAGAACGGCGGCTTCGATTGCTCTCATTTTGCTCATGGTTTTGTGCCTCTTTACGTTTTGTAATTGTATACAAGTGGCTTTGCGCAGAGTGTATTCACGGCGGACGGCGCAGGTCAATCCATTTTCTCAAGCGCTTGTTTCATTCGTCGGAAGCCCGTTCTACTGTGGCTTTTCGTCGCATGTGGCGCCTTTCGAGAATTATTGTATACAAAAAAATAATTCATTGTGTTCTATTTGTTGCATCGGGCTGCGGCGAAAACGCGCGGCACAAGTGCGCAGCCCACCGACTTTCCGAAAAACAAAATGAGGACGGCACCATGAGCGCTTTAACCTTGAAAGTCGCAGTCAACCTGGTCAACGAGGCCATCAACGCAGGGCGTGCAATCTCCGCGGCACCCTTGACCATCGCGGTACTGGATGCCGGCGGGCATCTGATCACCCTGCAACGCGAAGACGGCGCCAGCCTGCTGCGCCCGCACGTCRCCATCGGCAAAGCCTGGGGCGCCATCGCGCTGGGCAAGGGCTCACGCTTGCTGGCGCTGGACGCCCAGCAACGCCCGGCATTTATTGCCGCGTTGAACAGCCTGGGGCAGGGCAGTGTCGTGCCGGCACCGGGTGGTGTGCTGGTTCGGGATCAGGACGGCAACGTGCTGGGGGCGGTGGGGATCAGCGGCGATCTGTCGGATGTTGACGAGCAGTGCGCGATCACTGCCATCGAGGTGTTGGGGTTGGTGGCGGATGCGGGGGTAGCAGCTTGATCCTCGCTGACTGAACTATCGCTTTCGCGAGCAAGCCCGCTCCCACATTATATTTTTTAGCGTACACAAACTTTGTGAACGTCAGCGATCAAGTGTGGGAGCGGGCTTGCTCGCGAAGGCGATCTCTCAGACACATCCAGCTAAAGCTCTACCCCATAGGCCCGTAGCCGCTGAACTAGCCTTTTCATGACTTCAACATGAGAGAGGGCAAGGGAATGCCTAAGCTGTCAGCATCACACCGCCTGCGCATCGGCCGCTACGCCGAGCAATACCGCATTTACCTACTGACTGCCAATATCCTGAAGCGGGAACCTGTTTTCAGGGATTACACCCTTGGCAGACTGGTTGTTCACCAATTCAGGCAAGCACAGGATGACGGCTTTGCCGACACACTGGCATGGGTGGTCATGCCGGATCATTTCCATTGGCTGATTCAATTGCAAAAGGGATCGCTTGCGCAGCTGATGTGCCAGGCGAAATCCTTGAGTACTCGTGCAATCAATAGGGCAACTGGCAGAACGGGGAGTCTCTGGCAACCGAGCTTTCATGACCATGCGCTGAGAAAAGAAGAGGATTTGGTAAAGCTGGCTCGATATGTTGTGGCTAACCCATTGCGGGCCGGGCTGGTCGGGAAGCTTGGTGATTATCCATTGTGGGATGCGATCTGGGTTTGATCTAAAACCGAGTTGCCGCCATTCGCGAGCAAGCCCGCTCCCACATTGGATCTATGGTGTTGCAAATTCCCTGTAGGAGCGAGCCTGCTCGCGAAGCAGGCGACTCGGTCTACCGCTCCGGCTCACACCCCTTGAGCACCAACCGGATAATCGTCTGCGCTGCCGCTTCGTAATCTTCTTCATCCAGCCTGGCCTTGCCGGTGATGGCGGTGATCTGCCAGTCGAAGTCGGCGTAGGTCTGGGTGGCGGCCCAGATGCTGAACATCAGGTGGTTGGGGTCGATGGGGGCGATTTGCCCGCGGTCGATCCAGGTCTGGATGCACTCGATGTTGTGTTTGGCCTGGCCATTGAGCTGTTCGACGAGATCGGCGCTCAGGTGGGGCGCGCCGTGCATGATTTCGCTGGCGAACACCTTGGAGGCGAAAGGCAGGTCACGGGAGATGCGGATTTTCGAGCGAATGTAGCCGCTGAGCACTTCACCGGGTTCGCCGTCCGGATTGAACGGTGTCGAGGCCTGCAGGATGGGCTCGATGATGCTTTCCAGAACCTCGCGGTAGAGGTTTTCCTTGGATTTGAAGTAGTAGTAGACGTTGGGCTTGGGCAATCCCGCCTTGGCTGCGATGTCGCTGGTTTTGGTCGCAGCGAAGCCTTTGTCGGCGAATTCCTCACTGGCGGCACGCAGGATCAGTTGTTTGTTGCGCTCGCGGATTGTGCTCATAAACCGGGTGATTCCTTGCCTGTTCTGGCGGTTGCGCATGGTATCACCGGCCTCGCGCGGCGCTCAAGAATGCGCCGCAGCCCGTGATGCCGCGCTATGCTGCTGCGCATTCATTGCAGAAGGAAACCCGATTCATGGCAGGAAGCAGTTTGCTGGTACTGATCGACGACATCGCGGCCGTGCTGGATGACGTCTCATTGATGACCCAGATGGCCGCCAAGAAAACGGCCGGCGTACTCGGTGACGACCTGGCACTCAATGCCCAGCAAGTCAGTGGCGTGCGTGCCGAGCGGGAAATCCCGGTGGTCTGGGCGGTCGCCAAGGGTTCGTTCATCAATAAATTGATCCTGGTGCCGTCGGCATTGGCGATCAGTGCGTTCATTCCGTGGCTGGTCACGCCGCTATTGATGGTCGGCGGTGCCTATCTGTGCTTCGAAGGCTTTGAAAAACTCGCCCACAAGTTCCTGCACAGCAAGGCGGAAGACGTCGCCGACCATGCGCAGTTGGTCGAGGCGGTGGCGGACCCTGCCATCGACCTGGTGGCGTTCGAGAAGGACAAGATCAAAGGTGCGATCCGCACCGACTTCATTCTTTCGGCAGAAATCATCGCCATCACCCTCGGCACCGTGGCCGGTGCGCCATTGAGCCAGCAAATCATCGTGTTGTCGGGGATCGCAATCGTCATGACCATCGGCGTTTATGGCCTGGTGGCGGGTATCGTCAAACTCGACGATCTGGGCCTGTGGTTGACGCAGAAACCCGGGCAGATGGCGAAAAGCATCGGTGGCGGGATTCTGCGTGCGGCACCGTACATGATGAAGAGCCTGTCGGTGATCGGCACGGCGGCGATGTTTCTGGTGGGCGGAGGCATCCTTACCCACGGCGTGCCGGTGGTGCATCACTGGATCGAAAGCGTCGGTGCTGCGGCGGGTGGTGGTGGATTTATCGTGCCGGTGTTGCTCAATGGCGTGGCGGGGATTGTGGCAGGAGCGGTGGTGTTGGTTGGTGTCTCGGCTGTCAGCAAGATCTGGAAAACCCTGAAAGGCTGAAGACTACACATAACAACTGTGGGAGCGGGGGTGCAATCTGCAACTTGCGCGCTTCGGTGTAGACGTAACGCACTTTCTCGTACTCGAACGGTGAGTTCATCTGGCCATAGCGGAAGTTTGTCTGGTAGCGCTTGTCGATGCTGCGCAGGATCCAGACTTCCGGATGGTTGGAGCTGACTTCGGCGACGTTGAGGAAGTTGATCGCACTCTCGGCCGTGTAATCCACCGCCAGGCCGCCGGTGTCACGCAGGTTGGACGGCCCGAGGATCGGCAGGACAAAGTAAGCGCCACCCGGCACGCCGTAGAAGCCCAACGTCTGACCGAAGTCTTCGCTTTGGCGCGGCAGGCCCATGGCAGTCGCCGGGTCCCACAGGCCGGCGATGCCGATGGTGGTGTTGAGCAGCAGGCGTCCGGTGGTTTCCAGCGAGCGCTGGCCCTTGAGTTGCAGCAGGCTGTTCAACAGGTTCGGCACGTCGCCGAGGTTGTTGAAGAAGTTGCTGACGCCGGTGCGCAGGAAACTTGGGGTGACGTAGCGGTAACCATTGACCACCGGCAGGAACACCCATTGGTCGAAACGGTAGTTGAAGTGATAGACGCGCCGGTTCCACTCCTCCAACGGGTCGTAGACGGCAAGCGCGTTGAGCGTCGAACGCTCGAACTCGCGTTGGTCCAGGCCCGGGTTGAATTTGAGTTTGCTCAGCGGTTCCTTGAAGCCGTCACTGTCGATGACTACGGGAGCGTTGGCTTTGCTGTTGTCGGCATTGGCGACGCCTGCACAGAGTAACGCAGCGAAAAGCAGGAGATATTTAGCCACGGAAGAACTCCAGCATGGCGTCGCTGTTGACGCGGTAGTTAATGTTGCCGCAGTGGCCGCCGTGCGGGTAAACGGTCAGGCGATCACCAAAGGTCCTGCGCAGGAAACCCAGGTCACCCGGGCCGAGGATCACGTCATCGGCGTTGTGCATGACGGCAATTTTCGGACTGTCGTGCAGATAGTCCTTCAGTGCATACAGGCTCACCTGGTCAATCAGTTGCAGCAGGCTGCCGCCGTCGGTACGGGCGCGCCACATCGGGATGACTTGTTCGGTGATGTAGCAGTCGAAGTCGCATTGCAGCGCACGCTTGAGGAATGGCGTGAGGCTCGTGCCCTCGGTGATCGGGAACTTGGGTGGGGTGATCAGGCCGCGACGGTTGATCAGGTCCGAAGTGAAGGCAATGTCGGCCGCCGAAAAGCGGAACGAAGTGCCGATCAGCATGGCCATCTGTTCGTTGGTCAGGTGCTGCTTGGACTGCTGGAAGTCGTAGAGCAGGGCGTCGTTGAGGTCGATGTAGCCCTTCTGCTGGAAGTAGCGGGTCAGTTTGTTCAGTACCAGTTCATAGAACGTGGTGCTGTTGTTGATGCCCTTGACCTCGGTCTGTACCAGCTTGTCGAGGTTGGTGATCGAGGTGTAGAGGTTGACCGGCGGGTTGAGCAGCAGGACTTTCTTGAAGTTGAAGCTGCGGCGGGTTTCATCCAGGTGCGCGACGAAGG
The DNA here is from genome assembly GCF_052114525.1 of Pseudomonas sp. KB_15. NCBI lineage: Bacteria > Pseudomonadati > Pseudomonadota > Gammaproteobacteria > Pseudomonadales > Pseudomonadaceae > Pseudomonas > Pseudomonas sp. KB_15. The sequence continues at coordinate 51,913 of NZ_JBFREX010000017.1, forward strand.
CGGCATCCAGTGCACCGAGGCTGTACCCGGTCAGGTAGTAATCGGTGACCGGCACTTTCGGGTTCTGTGCCCGCACGGCCTGCATCACCCGGTACATGTCTTCGGCGTCTTCCTTGGAAACGCCCGGCGTGGCGAAGCGTGATGCGGAACTCATGAAGTCATAGCTGGTGGGCGATGACAGCTGCACCACGTGGTAACCGGCCTTGTAGTAGAGCTTCTTCAGGTATTCGTTCAGGCTGCTGTCATAACGTGCGCCGGTGCCGGCGATCAGGAAAATCAGCGGCGCGGCGTGATCCTGCGTGGCGATGCGGTAATCGAGTTTCTTGACCGCCCAGAAATTGTCCGGCAATTCGAACGCCCGTTCCGGACGCAAGGTGACGCTGCGCACCGCCTGATCAATGTCATCGTCCAGCGGTAGCTCCGGACGCAAGTCCGGCGGCGTGGTCGCGATGGTCGCCTCGAACGGATTGGTCAGGGGGTAGCCATAACTGGCGGCATCAATATCGACTGCCAGTGCGGACGCACTCAATATAAGGCCGCCAAACAGGGCGGCGAAGCGCAAGGAACGGAGCATGACTAAATCCCTTAGAAGAAGGTGCCGAATGAGTTTCGCAGGCTATGACCGCCGGATCTGCGCCAAAGTGCCAACCCTCGGCACCAAACTGGCCTGATTTCGAAGCAATAGTAGCTGGACGATACACTTCGCAGCGATTGAATGACCAGTTAACCGTTGTTATCGCTTGCGAAACGCTTTCGGGCGATTAAGCTGGCCGCCGTTTTTCGCCAATTGGAGTGCTTCATGTCCCGTCGTCTGCCCGTGATTCTGCTGCTTGTTTTGCTGCCTGTCTGGCTGGCCGCCAGTTATGGCGCGCGTTATGGCTTCATGGAGGATGCGCAGTGGGTCGGCATTTGCGTGGATGAGGCGAGCCGCTGGGAATGCCAGGTGCGTTCGAACCTGGGGCTGATGATTCACTTCGGGGTTCTGGGCTGGGCTGCGCTGGGCGCTGCGATCATCGGTTTTGTCGTGCCGGGGCGGGCAGGGTGGTGGCTGGCGGTGCTGGCGCTGGTGTTCGGGTTTCCGGCACTGGCGTTGTACAACACCACGCTGGCGGTGTTTGCGGTGGTGATTGCGGGGTTGCGGTTGGTCAGGGCTTCCCGTAGCGCCTGATAGTCCGCTATCGCGAGCAAGCTCGCTCCCACAATTGATCTTTGTCGCACACGGATTTTGTGTTCACTGAAGATCTACTGTGGGAGCGAGCTTGCTCGCGATGAGGCCAGTCAGGTCGCTAAAGAGTCAAGCCTTGCGAACCCGCAGGCAACGCCACAACGCCGCCACCATCAACACACTCACCAGCGCCCAGCCCCAGGCCTGCTGATTCTGCAAACCTTCACGGAACAGCTGCGGTGCGATGCCGGCGCCGATGATGAAGGTCAGCAGGGCAATCTCCGGACGCGGCACGCTCACCGGACGGCACAGATACACCAGCGCCGGCAGGATGAACGCGACGCTCGGGAAGCTGCGATAGCGCGGATCGAACACCAGCTCCAGCATCATCACGGCGGCCGCGAAACCTGCCGTTGCAACCAGCCAGCCAGCACGGCGCTCCAACCAGTTGAAAGCCCGCCCGCGCCAACCGGTACGAGTGCTCAACGTCAGCGCGGCATGGGCCAGCACCAGCAGATTCAGTGCGGTCAGCAATGCGACCCATAGCCATTCACTGGTAAAACGCGTGGTCACCCGTGCCAGGTCACCCCAGGCGCCAATCGAGCAGGCCGCCAATGCACCGAGCAGGGGCAGCACCAGCGCCGAGCGCGTCGTGCGAACCCGGCCACCGAGCAGCAACGTGCCGATGAAGATCAATCCGCCTGCCGCCAGCCATTGCGACCAGTACGGTACGTTTGTCACTGGCCCGGCCAGCACGCCCTTGTCCTGGCGATCGGCATCGAACAATCCCCAGTAACCCCCGACCGCACCTTCGCTGGCGCGCTTCCACGGTTGGTCGAAGGCTTCGATCAGGTTGTAGTGCCAGCCCTGTTGCTCGGCCATGGCGACAAAACCACGAATGAACCTGGCTTCATTGACCCGGCTCGGCAGGGCTGTTTCGCGCTGGCGGCCTTCGCTGGGCCAGCCGGTTTCGCCGATCAATATATCCTTGGGAGCGAATTTGTTGCCGAACACCTGGCGCACTTCGGCCACATGTTGCAAGGCAGCGTCGATGTTCGACGGATCATCTTCCCAGTACGGCAACAAATGGATGGTCAGGAAGTCCACGGCGGGGGCGATTTCCGGATGCTTGAGCCAGAACTCCCAGACGTCGGCATAAGTGACAGGCTGCTTGACCTGGCTTTTGACCTTGTTGATCAGCCTGGCCAGTTGTGCGCCAGTGACTTCCTTGCGCAGCAGGGTTTCGTTGCCGACGATCACCGCGCTCACCACATCCGGGTTGGCGTTGGCCGAGGCGATGAGCAGGTCGACTTCTTTCTCGGTGTCCACCGGGTTGCTGTTGACCCAGGCGCCGATCATCAGCTTCAAGCCATGCTTGCGCGCAAGGCCCGGCAGGGCTTCGAGGCCGGTCATGGAATAGGTGCGGATGCATTCGAAGCTTTTGGCCAGCAGCGCGAGGTCGGCATCCATACGCTCGGGGCGCAAGTTGAATGGCACATCGAACGGCGATTGATCCTTGTCGAACGGCGTGTAGGACGCGCATTGCAGCTTGTGCGTTGCGCTGGCCACGTCCGGCAGGATCACCGGTTTGCCGAGGCCGTACCAGAAGCCGCCAAGGGCAAACAGCCCCAGCAGGCAAGCGAATAGATAAGCTGCAAAAGGGAAGCGGGATGTCGCGGACATGGTCAGGCCGTGTGGGAGCAAAGCGGCGCATGTTACCTGCATTTGCCGCGTGCTTGGTGGCCTGCATGAATTTGACATGCAAAGTTTGGGCGGATGGGCAGGGAGGGGTATTGCGGTGAGGATTAATGGCTTTCTGATGTCGTTTCTCGATGGCTTGAGGTCGCTCGCAGAGCAGGTCGCGATGAGCGTCAGGTTGATTATCGAAGGCGTCAGTACTCCGCTGATGACAGGGCGAGTTTGCGGTGAGGCGTGATGGGGGCGCTGTGCACCATAACAATACGTTTAAGCGACTCGGCATCCGTCGAGCGCAGCACTTTCGGGGAAGTAACGATGAAGATGCGACGACTCTTGGGCGCAGGTGCCGCTTTGGTGCTGGCGATCAGTTCTACCGTGGCCAGTGCCGCCAGCAAGGAAGTGACGATCGGTTATGTCGACGGCTGGTCGGACAGTGTTGCCACGACCAACGTGGCTGCCGAAGTGATCAGGCAGAAACTCGGTTATGACGTGAAGCTGCAAGCCGTCGCCACCGGGATCATGTGGCAGGGCGTGGCCACCGGAAAACTCGACGCCATGCTGTCGGCCTGGCTGCCGGTGACCCACGGCGAATACTGGACGAAGAACAAGGATCAGGTCGTCGATTACGGCCCGAACTTCAAGGACGCGAAAATCGGTTTGATCGTGCCGGAGTACGTTAAGGCCAAGACCATCGAGGACCTGAAAACCGACGACAGCTTCAAGAACCGTATCGTCGGCATCGACGCCGGTTCAGGCGTGATGCTCAAGACCGATCAGGCGATCAAGGACTATGACCTGACCGGTTATCAACTCAAGGCCAGTTCCGGCGCCGGCATGATTGCCGAACTGACCCGTGCCGAGAAGAAAAACGAATCCATCGCAGTGACCGGTTGGGTGCCGCACTGGATGTTCGCCAAGTGGAAACTGCGCTTCCTCGAAGACTCGAAAGGCGTGTACGGCGCTGCTGAAACGGTGAACAGCATCGGCAGCAAAGGCCTGGAGGCCAAGGCGCCGGAAGTGGCCAAGTTCCTGAAGAACTTCCAGTGGGCCTCCAAAGACGAAATCGGTCAGGTCATGCTGGCGATCCAGGATGGTGCCAAGCCGGAAGCGGCGGCGAAGGATTGGGTCGCCAAACACCCTGAGCGTGTTGCCGACTGGACTAAATGATTTGAGCTGACGCGTCTGGTCAGCACCTTGCAGGGCCGCTTGGCAAACTTATGCCAAGCGGCCCTTTGCTTTTCCCTGTGGGAGCGAGCCTGCTCGCGATTGCGGTGTATCAGTCGGCATTGATGTTGACTGACGCACCGCAATCGCGAGCAGGCTCGCTCCCACATTGTTTAATGCCTGCTGAAAAATGGCGATTCTGTCATGTGGTTCTAAGACTAAGGTCGTCTGGAACCTGCCCCGCAGCCGCATAGAGTGGATACCGTTCCAACTAAATCTGTGCTGCGAGGATAAAAACAATGAACGACAGCATTTACCTCTCGATTCAAAACAGCCCGCGCTTCAAGGAGCTGGTTAGCAAGAGGGAACGATTCGCCTGGATTCTATCGGCGATCATGCTTGGGCTTTACTCCGCCTTCATCCTTTTAATTGCCTACGGGCCGCAAGTGCTGGGGACGAAAATCGGTCCCGAGTCTTCGATTACCTGGGGCATACCGATTGGCGTCGGGCTGATTGTTTCGGCCTTCGTCCTGACCGGTATCTACGTACGACGTGCCAATGGCGAGTTTGACGACCTGAACAATGCGATTCTCAAGGAGGCTCAGCAATGATCCGGCGTCTACTGGCTCTATTGAGCATTGCAGCTTTTGCACCGGGCGCCTGGGCGGCTGATGCCCTGACCGGTGAAGTGCACAAACAACCCCTCAACGTTGCCGCGATCCTGATGTTCGTGGTGTTCGTGGGGGCAACCCTGTGCATTACTTACTGGGCCTCCAAGCGCAACAAGTCCGCTGCGGACTACTATGCGGCGGGTGGCAAGATCACCGGATTCCAGAACGGCCTGGCGATTGCCGGCGACTACATGTCGGCCGCCTCGTTCCTGGGGATTTCCGCGCTGGTGTTCGCTTCCGGCTATGACGGGCTGATCTATTCGATCGGCTTCCTGGTGGGCTGGCCGATCATTCTGTTCCTGATCGCCGAGCGCCTGCGTAACCTGGGCAAGTACACCTTTGCCGACGTGGCGTCCTACCGCCTCGGGCAAACCCAGATTCGCACACTGTCCGCCTGCGGTTCGCTGGTGGTGGTGGCGTTCTACCTGATTGCCCAGATGGTGGGGGCCGGCAAGCTGATCCAGCTGCTGTTCGGCCTCGACTATCACGTCGCGGTGATTCTGGTGGGTGTGCTGATGTGCCTTTACGTGTTGTTCGGCGGCATGCTGGCGACCACCTGGGTACAAATCATCAAGGCGGTTCTGCTGCTGTCCGGCGCTTCCTTCATGGCGCTGATGGTGATGAAGCACGTCAACTTCGATTTCAACATGCTGTTTTCCGAGGCAATCAAGGTTCACCCTAAAGGTGACGCGATCATGAGCCCGGGCGGCCTGGTGAAAGATCCGGTATCGGCGTTCTCCCTCGGCCTGGCACTGATGTTCGGTACTGCTGGCCTGCCGCACATCCTGATGCGCTTCTTCACCGTGAGTGACGCAAAGGAAGCTCGCAAGAGCGTGCTGTACGCAACCGGCTTCATTGGCTACTTCTACATCCTGACGTTCATCATCGGTTTCGGCGCGATCCTGCTGGTCAGCACCAACCCGGCCTTCAAAGACGCGGCCGGCGCGTTGCTCGGTGGTAACAACATGGCGGCGGTACACCTGGCCAACGCGGTCGGTGGCAGCATTTTCCTGGGCTTCATCTCGGCGGTGGCGTTCGCGACCATTCTGGCGGTCGTTGCCGGTCTGACCCTGGCCGGTGCTTCGGCGGTGTCCCACGACCTGTATGCCAGCGTGATCAAGAAGGGCAAGGCTAACGAGAAGGATGAGATTCGTATTTCGAAGATCACCACCGTTGCTCTGGGTGTGCTGGCCATCGTTCTGGGTATTCTGTTCGAAAGCCAGAACATCGCGTTCATGGTGGGCCTGGCGTTCTCCATCGCGGCGAGCTGCAACTTCCCGGTACTGCTGCTTTCCATGTACTGGAAAAAGCTGACCACCCGCGGTGCGATGATTGGCGGCTGGATGGGCCTGATCAGTGCTGTAGGCCTGATGATCCTTGGCCCGACCATTTGGGTGCAGATCCTGCATCACGAGAAAGCCATCTTCCCGTATGAGTACCCGGCGCTGTTCTCGATGATGATTGCCTTTGTCGGGATCTGGTTCTTCTCGGTTACCGATAAGTCCACTGCGGCTGACAATGAGCGGGCGCTGTTCTTCCCGCAGTTTGTTCGTTCGCAGACGGGGCTTGGGGCGAGTGGGGCGGTATCGCACTAAGGCTTCAACGCTTTATATATAAGTTGCACTGAAACCCAATGCCCCGGTCGAGAGATCGGGGCATTTTTTATTGGGCGGTAATCGACCTGAATTTCGTGGATGTACCAGATTTACTGTAGGAGCGAGCTTGCTCGCGATGGACGTCAACGATAACGCGTGCTGTCTGAATGATCGTGTTGTCCTGGCGTTTTTCGCGAGCAGGTCGGATCGCCGCACCGTCGCTCCTACAGGGAAACGAGTTCAATTGCGATCAGGCCGGCCAGTAGGCCGCCTTGCTTTGGCTTTTGATTTTCTTGCCCTTTCGAGAGGCCGAACGTCAGGGGCAAGTGCCCTTTGGTTACTTTGGGCTGGGCCGGCACTCCGGCTTTTCCAAAGTAACCCGCCGTAAGGGCGGAACCATAAGCCGCAGTTACCTAAATAACGGATATGCCCACGATCAAAAAAACCGCCAGGCACAAACAAAAACGGCCTCCTGCTCTTTATATAAAAAGCAGAGGCCGTTCCCGGTAAAACTCAACACGCTACAGCAAGACAGCTCTTACTTGCGGTCTTCCAGCCTGGTGATGTCACGCGACTCGTAGCCGGTGTACAACTGGCGCGGGCGGCCGATCTTGTACGGGCTGGAGAGCATTTCTTTCCAGTGGGAGATCCAGCCGACAGTCCGCGCCAGGGCGAAGATCACGGTGAACATGCTAGTTGGAATGCCGATCGCCTTGAGGATGATCCCCGAGTAGAAGTCGACGTTCGGGTACAGCGAGCGTTCGATGAAGTACGGGTCGGTCAGGGCGATCTCTTCCAGGCGCATGGCCAGTTCGAGTTGCGGATCGTTCTGGATGCCCAGTTCCTTCAACACTTCGTCGCAGGTCTGCTTCATTACTGTGGCGCGTGGGTCGCGGTTTTTGTAAACGCGGTGACCGAAGCCCATCAGTTTGAATGGATCGTTCTTGTCCTTGGCCTTGGCGATGAACTTGTCGATGTTCGAAACATCGCCGATTTCATCGAGCATGGTCAGTACGGCTTCGTTTGCACCGCCGTGGGCAGGGCCCCACAGTGCAGCGATACCGGCGGCGATACAGGCGAACGGGTTGGCACCCGAAGAGCCCGCCAGGCGTACGGTGGACGTCGAGGCGTTCTGCTCGTGGTCGGCATGGAGGATGAAGATCCGGTCCATGGCCTTGGCGAGTACCGGGCTGATCGGTTTGATCTCGCACGGGGTGTTGAACATCATGTGCAGGAAGTTTTCCGCGTACGACAGGTCGTTGCGCGGGTACATCATGGGTTGGCCCATGGAGTACTTGTAAACCATTGCGGCCAGGGTCGGCATCTTGGCAACCAGGCGGATCGCGGAAATTTCGCGATGCTGCGGGTTATTGATGTCCAGGGAGTCGTGGTAGAACGCCGAGAGGGCGCCGACTACGCCGCACATGACGGCCATCGGGTGGGCGTCGCGACGGAAGCCGTTGAAGAAGGTCTTCAGCTGCTCGTGAACCATGGTGTGGTTCTTCACGGTGCTGACGAACTGGGCCTTCTGTTCTGCGGTCGGCAGTTCGCCGTTGAGCAGCAGATAGCAGGTTTCCAGGTAGTCCGACTTTTCAGCCAGCTGTTCGATCGGGTAGCCGCGGTGCAGCAGAATGCCGTTGTCGCCGTCGATATAGGTGATCTTCGACTCGCACGAGGCGGTCGACATGAAGCCTGGGTCAAAGGTGAAACGGCCCGTGGCCGTCAGGCCCCGAACATCGATAACATCGGGACCAACGGTGCCGGTTAAAATGGGCAGCTCGACGGGGGCTGCGCCCTCGATGATCAACTGCGCTTTTTTGTCAGCCATGTGGCCTCCTATTTATGCTTGAAATCATCAGACAGACCCCCCACGCAGGGCCCGCACCACTATAGTGAGATAAATTCGAATGTCAATTTGCCTAAAGTCTTGCTCCAGAAGGCTTTAACCGGACTTTTTTCTCGAAATTGGCTGCCATTTACGCCTTTTATGTCAGTTGCGCAATCCGCTGTTCGGGTTAGGTGTTTGCGTTGTCATTAGTAGCCTAACTGTCTATACTCGGCCACCGACCGCCAAGGGCTTTTGGGCCTGCTTTATTGGGGGTCGCATCCCTGGGTGGTGGTTACCTGACCAGTGCACTCCCCAACAACTTTGCCCTGATTGTTAGGGGCTCTTCAGTGTGAAAAAAAAGCCGTGAAAAGCCAACGACCTGTAAACCTAGACCTAAGGACCATCAAACTCCCCATCACCGGCGTTACGTCGTTTCTTCACCGTGTTTCCGGCATCATCCTCTTCCTGGGCCTCGGCTTCATGCTTTATGCATTGGGCAAATCCCTGGGTTCCGAGGAAGGCTTTGCCGACGTGAAGGCAACCTTGACCAGTCCTCTGGCCAAGTTCGTAGCATGGGGCCTCCTGTCCGCTCTTCTGTATCACCTGGTAGCCGGTGTGCGCCACTTGATCATGGATATGGGCATCGGTGAGACGCTGGAAGGCGGCCGCCTGGGCTCGAAAATTATCATCGCCGTTTCCGTGGTGTTGATCGTTCTGGCAGGAGTTTGGATATGGTAACCAGCGTTACGAACCTTTCGCGTTCCGGTCTTTATGACTGGATGGCGCAACGTGTGTCTGCGGTCGTTCTCGCGGCTTATTTCATTTTCCTGATCGGATACCTCGCTGCGAATCCTGGCATTGGTTATGACCAATGGCATGGCCTGTTCGCCCACAACGGGATGCGTATCTTCAGTCTGCTGGCCCTTGTGGCCCTGGGCGCTCACGCCTGGGTCGGCATGTGGACCATCGCGACCGACTACCTGACGCCAATGGCGCTGGGCAAGTCCGCGACTGCAGTACGTTTCCTATTCCAGGCAGTATGCGGCGTTGCGATGTTCGCTTACTTCGTCTGGGGCGTGCAGATTCTCTGGGGTATCTGATTCATGGCTAACATTCCAACGATTTCTTTCGACGCCATCATTATTGGTGGTGGCGGTGCCGGCATGCGCGCAGCGCTGCAACTGGCACAGGGCGGTCACAAGACTGCCGTGATCACCAAGGTTTTCCCGACCCGTTCGCACACTGTATCCGCCCAGGGCGGCATCACCTGCGCGATCGCGTCCGCCGACCCGAACGATGACTGGCGCTGGCACATGTACGATACCGTCAAGGGTTCCGACTACATCGGTGACCAGGACGCTATCGAATACATGTGTCAGGAAGGCCCGGCCGCGGTCTACGAGCTGGACCACATGGGTATGCCGTTCTCGCGTACCGAACAGGGCCGTATCTATCAGCGTCCGTTTGGCGGTCAGTCGAAGGATTACGGTAAAGGCGGGCAGGCTGCCCGTACTTGCGCCGCTTCAGACCGTACTGGTCACGCGCTGCTGCACACCCTTTATCAGGGCAACCTGAAAGCCGGTACCGTGTTCCTGAACGAGTACTACGCTGTCGATCTGGTGAAGAACGGCGAAGGCGAGTTCGTCGGCGTGATCGCGATCTGCATCGAAACCGGTGAAACCACCTACATCCGCGCGAAAGCCACCGTGCTGGCGACTGGCGGTGCCGGTCGTATCTACGCTTCGACCACCAACGCCCTGATCAACACCGGTGACGGCGTTGGTATGGCGCTGCGTGCCGGCGTACCGGTACAAGACATTGAAATGTGGCAGTTCCACCCGACCGGTATCGCCGGCGCCGGTGTACTGGTTACAGAAGGTTGCCGTGGTGAAGGTGGATACCTGATCAACAAGCACGGCGAGCGTTTCATGGAGCGTTATGCTCCGAACGCCAAAGACCTTGCCGGTCGTGACGTGGTTGCCCGTTCGATGGTTAAAGAGATCATCGCCGGCAACGGTTGCGGTCCGAATGGCGACCACGTAATGCTCAAGCTCGACCACCTGGGCGAGGAAGTGCTGCACAGCCGTCTGCCAGGCATCTGCGAACTGTCGAAGACTTTCGCACACGTTGACCCGGTTGTCGCTCCGGTTCCGGTTGTTCCGACCTGCCACTACATGATGGGCGGCGTTGCCACCAACATTCATGGCCAGGCGATCACCCAGGACGCCGATGGCGTGGATCAGATCATTCCTGGTCTGTTCGCCGTGGGCGAAGTGGCTTGCGTATCGGTTCACGGTGCAAACCGTCTGGGTGGCAACTCGCTGCTCGACCTGGTGGTATTCGGCCGCGCTGCCGGCCTGCACCTGGAAAAAGCACTGACCGACGGTATCGAATACGACGACGCCACCGACGCCGACATCAATGCGGCCCTGGCGCGCCTGTCCGCTCTGAACGAGCGTACCGAAGGTGAAGACGTGGCTACCCTGCGTCGCGAACTGCAAAACTGCATGCAGAACTACTTCGGTGTATTCCGTACCGGCGAATACATGCAGAAGGGTATTGCCCAGCTGGCTGACCTGCGCAAGCGCATCGCCAACGTGAAGATCAACGATAAGTCGCAGGCGTTCAACACTGCCCGTATCGAAGCGCTGGAACTGCAAAACCTGCTGGAAGTGGCTGAAGCTACCGCCATCGCTGCCGAAGTGCGTAAAGAGTCCCGCGGTGCTCACGCCCGTGAAGACTTCGAAGACCGTGACGACGAAAACTGGCTGTGCCACACCCTGTACTTCCCGGGTGACAAGCGCGTGACCAAGCGTGCTGTGAACTTCTCGCCGAAGACTGTTCCGACTTTCGAACCTAAAGTCCGGACTTATTAAGGGTGACCGCCATGTTGCAAGTCAGTGTTTATCGCTACAACCCTGATCAGGACGCTGCGCCGTTCATGCAGGAATTCCAGGTCGATACCGGTGGTAAAGACCTGATGGTGCTGGACGTGCTGGCCCTGATCAAAGAGCAGGACGAGGGTTTCTCCTATCGTCGCTCTTGCCGTGAAGGTGTTTGCGGTTCCGACGGCATGAACATCAACGGCAAAAACGGCCTGGCGTGCATCACGCCGCTGTCTGCTGTCGTAAAAGGTAACAAGTTGATCGTTCGTCCTCTGCCAGGTTTGCCGGTTATCCGTGACCTGGTCGTCGATATGAGCATCTTCTACAAGCAATACGAGAAGGTTAAGCCATACCTGCAGAACGACACGCCGGCTCCGGCCATCGAGCGTCTGCAGTCCCCTGAAGAGCGTGAAAAGCTCGACGGTCTGTACGAGTGCATCCTGTGCGCTTGCTGCTCGACCTCTTGCCCGTCCTTCTGGTGGAACCCGGACAAGTTCCTGGGTCCGGCTGCCCTGCTGCAAGCGTACCGCTTCCTGGCAGACAGCCGTGACACCAAGACGTCCGAGCGTCTGGCTTCGCTGGATGACCCGTTCAGCGTATTCCGCTGCCGCGGGATCATGAACTGCGTCAACGTATGTCCGAAAGGCCTGAACCCGACTAAGGCCATCGGTCACATCCGTAACATGCTGCTTTCCAGCGGCGTGTGATTCAGCTGCTGTACCCGCTGTACCCGTAGATGCTACGGCGCAGGCTTCAACCGGCGCCGTAGTTTTAACCTGAGCAACAGCTTAAAAGGCTGCGGCTCTTATTTTGAAGAAATGAGACAAGCAGGGGCATCCGGGCTGGTACCCGGACTATCAGTGTGATCCTAGTGGCTTGTTTTGGTCGCTGCATTCGGACTTCTGCAAGTTTGCTCGGTGTCGACACCGATGGTGTTCCCCTAACCGAGGGTGACCAAGCATGCAAGAAAGCGTGATGCAGCGCATGTGGAACAGTGCCTACCTATCCGGTAGTAACGCTGCCTATGTGGAAGAGCTTTACGAGCTCTACCTGCACGACCCTAACGCTGTGCCAGAAGAGTGGCGCACCTACTTCCAGAAGTTGCCTGCTGACGGCAACTCTGCCACCGATGTTTCGCACTCCACAATTCGCGATCATTTCGTCTTGCTGGCAAAGAACCAGCGCCGCGCCCAACCGGTTTCCGCCGGCAGCGTGAGCAGTGAGCACGAGAAGAAGCAAGTTGAAGTGCTGCGATTGATCCAGGCCTACCGTATGCGTGGCCACCAGGCAGCCCAGCTTGACCCGCTGGGGCTGTGGCAGCGTCCTGCACCTGCAGACCTGTCGATCAATCATTACGGCTTGACCAATGCCGATCTTGATACGACCTTCCGTGCCGGCGACCTGTTCATCGGCAAAGAGGAAGCGAGCCTACGCGAAATTCACGAAGCGTTGCAGCAGACATATTGCCGCACCATCGGCGCTGAATTCACGCACATCACCGATTCCGAGCAGCGCCAGTGGTTCCAGCAGCGACTGGAAAGCGTGCGCGGTCGTCCGACGTACTCCGCCGACATCAAGAGCCACTTGCTCGAGCGCGTGACCGCCGGCGAAGGCCTGGAAAAATACCTCGGTACCAAATACCCGGGTACCAAGCGTTTCGGTCTGGAAGGCGGCGAAAGCCTGATTCCGATGCTCGACGAGCTGATCCAGCGTTCCGGTTCCTACGGCACCAAGGAAATCGTCATCGGCATGGCCCACCGTGGCCGTCTGAACGTATTGGTCAACACCTTCGGCAAGAACCCGCGCGAGCTGTTCGACGAGTTCGAAGGCAAGAAGAAGGTCGAGCTGGGTTCCGGTGACGTCAAATACCACCAGGGCTTCTCGTCCAACGTGATGACCACCGGCGGTGAAGTTCACCTGGCCATGGCGTTCAACCCGTCCCACCTGGAAATCGTTTCCCCGGTGGTCGAGGGTTCGGTTCGCGCCCGTCAGGACCGTCGCAACGATCCAACCGGTGAGAAGGTTCTGCCGATCTCCATCCACGGTGACGCTGCGTTCGCAGGTCAGGGCGTGGTCATGGAAACCTTCCAGATGTCGCAAACCCGCGGTTTCAAGACCGGCGGTACCGTGCACATCGTGATCAACAACCAGGTTGGTTTCACCATCAGCAACCCGCTGGACTCGCGCTCCACCGAGTACGCGACCGACGTTGCGAAAATGATCCAGGCGCCGATCCTCCATGTGAATGGTGATGATCCGGAAGCCGTATTGTTCGTGACCCAGCTGGCCATCGACTACCGCATGCAGTTCAAGCGTGACGTGGTGATCGACCTGGTCTGCTACCGTCGTCGCGGCCACAACGAGGCCGACGAGCCAAGCGGTACCCAGCCTCTGATGTATCAGCAGATCACCAAACAGCGCACCACCCGTGAGCTGTATGCCGATCGTCTGACCCAGGGCGGTGTGCTGGACGCAGAGCGTGTTCAGGCGAAAGTCGACGAATACCGCAACGCGCTGGACAACGGTCTGCACGTAGTGAAAAGCCTGGTCAAAGAGCCGAACAAAGAGTTGTTCGTGGACTGGCGTCCGTATCTGGGCCACGCCTGGACCGCGCGTCACGACACTCGCTTCGATCTCAAGACCTTGCAGGAACTGTCCGCCAAGCTGCTGGAAATCCCGGAAGGCTTCGTGGTTCAGCGCCAGGTTGCCAAGATCTACGAAGACCGCCAGAAGATGCAAGCCGGCGGCCTGCCGATCAACTGGGGTTACGCTGAAACCATGGCGTACGCGACTCTGGCGTTCGAAGGTCACCCGATTCGTATGACTGGCCAGGACATCGGCCGCGGTACGTTCTCGCACCGCCATGCTGTCCTGCACAACCAGAAAGACGCGGGCACCTACATCCCGCTGCAGAACCTGTACGACGGTCAGCCGCGCTTCGACCTGTACGACTCGTTCCTGTCCGAAGAAGCGGTATTGGCGTTCGAGTACGGTTACTCGACCACCACGCCGAATGCCCTGGTTATCTGGGAAGCCCAGTTCGGCGACTTCGCCAACGGCGCCCAGGTAGTGATTGACCAGTTCATCACCAGTGGCGAGCACAAGTGGGGCCGTCTGTGCGGTCTGACGATGCTGCTGCCGCACGGTTATGAAGGTCAGGGTCCGGAGCACTCCTCGGCTCGTCTGGAGCGTTACCTGCAGCTGTGCGCCGAGCACAACATTCAGGTATGCATGCCGACGACGCCGGCTCAGATCTACCACTTGCTGCGCCGTCAGGTCATTCGCCCGCTGCGCAAACCACTGGTAGTCCTGACTCCGAAGTCGCTGCTGCGCCACAAGCTGGCCATCTCGACGCTGGAAGATCTGGCCGAAGGTTCGTTCCAGACCGTTATCCCGGAAATCGATGCCCAGGACCCGAAAAAGGTCGAGCGCGTTGTTCTGTGTAGCGGCAAGGTCTACTACGACCTGCTGGAAAAACGCCGTGCCGAAGGTCGTGACGACATCGCCATCGTGCGTATCGAGCAGCTGTACCCATTCCCTGAGGACGACCTGAAAGAAGTCCTGGCGCCTTACACCAACGTCAAGCATGCCGTCTGGTGTCAGGAAGAGCCGATGAACCAGGGTGCCTGGTACTGCAGCCAACACCACATGCGTCGCAGCATCAGCAACCTCAACAAGTCTCTCGTACTCGAGTACGCGGGCCGTGAGGCTTCTGCTGCACCTGCATGCGGTTACGCATCGATGCACGCCGAACAGCAGGAACAACTGCTGCAAGACGCCTTTACTGTTTAACGCCTTCGCGCACCTGAAACCGAATTTAAGGAACCACAGACAATGGCTATCGAGATCAAAGCCCCCACTTTCCCGGAATCGGTTGCCGATGGCACCGTTGCCACCTGGCACAAACAACCGGGCGACGCGGTCAAGCGCGACGAACTGATCGTCGACATCGAAACCGACAAGGTCGTGCTGGAAGTGCTGGCTACCGCTGACGGCGTGCTGGGCGCTATCGTCAAGAACGAAGGCGACACCGTTCTGTCCGACGAAGTCCTGGGCTCCATCGTTGAAGGCGGCGCTGCTGCCGCAGCTCCGGCTGCCGCTGCTGCTCCGGCCGCTGCTGCCACTCAAGCTGCCGGCGCTGATGAAGACGCTATCGCAGCTCCAGCTGCTCGCAAGCTGGCCGAAGAAAACGGCATCAACCTGGCTTCCGTCAAAGGCACCGGCAAAGATGGTCGTGTAACCAAGGAAGACGTGGTTGCCGCTGTCGAAGCCAAGAAAGCTGCTCCTGCTGCCGCACCTGCCAAGGCTGCTGCTCCGGCTGCCGCTGCTCCTGTGTTCGCTGCTGGCGATCGCATCGAGAAGCGCGTTCCGATGACTCGCGTTCGTGCCACCGTGGCCAAGCGTCTGGTTGAAGCTCAGTCGAACATGGCGATGCTGACCACTTTCAACGAAGTCGACATGACCGAAGTCATGGCGCTGCGTTCGAAGTACAAGGATCTCTTTGAGAAGAGCCATAACGGCGTACGCCTGGGCTTCATGTCCTTCTTCGTGAAAGCGGCTACCGAGGCGCTGAAGCGCTTCCCGGCTGTCAACGCGTCGATCGACGGCGGCGACATCGTTTACCACGGCTACGCCGACGTCGGCGTTGCAGTTTCCAGCGATCGCGGCCTGGTTGTACCGGTTCTGCGTAACGCCGAACTGATGAGCCTGGCTGAAATCGAAGGCGGCATCGCCACCTTTGGCAAGAAGGCCCGCGACGGCAAGCTGTCGATGGACGAAATGACCGGTGGTACGTTCACCATCACCAACGGCGGTACTTTCGGTTCGATGATGTCGACTCCGATCGTCAACCCGCCACAAGCAGCCATCCTGGGCATGCACAACATCATCCAGCGTCCTATGGCCATCAACGGCCAGGTCGTTATCCGTCCGATGATGTACCTGGCACTGTCCTACGATCACCGTCTGATCGATGGCAAAGAAGCTGTGACCTTCCTGGTGACCATCAAGAACCTGCTGGAAGATCCGGCTCGTCTGTTGCTGGATATCTGATAGAAGCAGCCATGAGCTGCAAGCCTGTGCTGTCGGAAAACCCGCAGCCTGGCTTGCCGCTCGCGGCTTGAAGCTTTTCGCTAAAGAGGATTTTTTGAATGTCGCAGAAATTTGACGTAGTAGTGATCGGTGCGGGCCCTGGCGGTTATGTCGCTGCCATCAAGGCCGCGCAGTTGGGTCTCTCCACTGCTTGCATCGAGAAGTACACCGACAAGGAAGGCAAACTGGCTCTGGGCGGTACCTGCCTGAACGTCGGCTGCATTCCATCCAAGGCCCTGCTGGACAGCTCGTGGAAATTCCACGAAGCCCAGGACGGTTTCGCGATCCACGGTATCAATCACGCTGGCGTGACCATGGACGTGCCAGCGATGGTCGGCCGTAAGGCCAATATCGTCAAAGGCCTGACCTCCGGTGTTGCGACCCTGTTCAAAGCCAACGGTGTGACCTCCATCCAGGGTCACGGCAAGCTGCTGGCCGGCAAGAAAGTTGAAGTCACCAAGCCAGACGGTTCGGTAGAAATCATCGAAGCCGAAAACGTCATCCTCGCTCCGGGCTCGCGTCCGATCGACATTCCACCGGCTCCGGTCGACCAGAATGTGATCGTCGATTCGACTGGCGCTCTGGAATTCCAATCCGTTCCAAAACGTCTGGGCGTGATCGGCGCTGGCGTGATCGGTCTGGAACTGGGTTCGGTCTGGTCGCGTCTGGGTGCAGAAGTGACTGTCCTGGAAGCCCTGGACACCTTCCTGATGGCAGCGGACACCGCTGTTTCCAAGGAAGCGCTGAAAACCCTGACCAAACAGGGTCTGGACATCAAGCTGGGCGCTCGCGTCACCGGTTCCAAAGTGAACGGCGACGAAGTCGTGGTGAACTACACCGATGCCAAGGGCGAACAGAACATCACGTTCGACAAGCTGATCGTAGCCGTTGGTCGCCGTCCGGTGACCACTGATCTGCTGGCTGCCGACTGCGGCGTGACCCTGGACGAGCGCGGTTTCGTGCACGTTGACGATCACTGCGCCACCACCGTACCGGGCGTTTACGCCATCGGCGACGTGGTTCGCGGCATGATGCTGGCGCACAAGGCGTCCGAAGAAGGCATCATGGTTGTCGAGCGCATCAAGGGCCACAAGGCCCAGATGAACTATGATTTGATCCCTTCGGTTATTTATACTCACCCGGAAATCGCGTGGGTCGGTAAAACCGAGCAGGCCTTGAAAGCCGAAGGCGTTGAAGTTAACGTCGGCACCTTCCCGTTCGCAGCCTCTGGCCGTGCCATGGCTGCCAACGATACCGGCGGTTTCGTCAAGGTCATCGCAGATGCCAAGACAGACCGCGTACTGGGCGTCCACGTGATTGGCCCAAGCGCTGCCGAACTGGTTCAGCAGGGCGCGATCGGTATGGAATTCGGCACCAGCGCTGAAGACCTGGGCATGATGGTTTTCTCCCATCCGACCCTGTCTGAAGCCTTGCACGAAGCTGCTTTGGCAGTGAATGGCGGCGCCATCCACATCGCCAACCGCAAGAAGCGTTAAGACATAATAAGAAACCACGGCGGTTTGGCCCGTCGTGAGCCTTGCACGCAAGACTCACCGCGGAATATCCGCTGGACGCAGTCTTGCATAGCTCAGCTATGCAAGCAGCAGTCACAGGTGGTGCGGCACTTGAATGAGTGCAGCACCGAATGCGCAGTACCTAACGAAGACGGTAATAAGCATGAATCTTCACGAGTATCAGGGTAAGCAGCTGTTCGCTGAGTACGGCCTGCCAGTTTCCACCGGTTACGCGGTAGACACCCCGGAAGCAGCAGCAGAAGCTTGCGACAAAATCGGCGGCAGCGAGTGGGTTGTCAAAGCCCAGGTCCACGCCGGTGGTCGCGGTAAAGCGGGCGGCGTAAAGCTGGTTCGCAACAAAGAAGACGCCAAAGCCTTCGCACAGCAGTGGCTGGGCAAGCGTCTGGTGACTTACCAGACTGACGCCAATGGTCAGCCAGTCACCAAGATCCTGGTTGAATCGTGCACTGATATCGCTAAAGAGCTGTACCTGGGCGCTGTCGTTGACCGTTCGAGCCGTCGTATCGTGTTCATGGCTTCCACCGAAGGTGGCGTGGACATCGAGAAAATCGCTCACGACACTCCAGAAAAAATTCTGAAAGCCACTATCGATCCACTGGTTGGCGCTCAGCCATTCCAGGGTCGCGAATTGGCTTTTCAGCTGGGTCTGGAAGGCAAGCAAGTTGCCCAGTTCGCCAAGATCTTCGTAGGTCTGGCCAAACTGTTCCAGGATCACGATCTGGCCCTGCTGGAAGTGAACCCGCTGGTGATCAAGGCTGACGGCGATCTGCACTGCCTGGACGCCAAGATCAACATCGACGCCAACGCCATGTACCGTCAGCCTAAGCTGAAGACTTTCCACGATCCGTCGCAAGACGATCCGCGCGAAGCGCACGCTGCCAAGTTCGAACTGAACTACGTAGCGCTGGAAGGCAACATCGGTTGCATGGTCAACGGTGCTGGCCTGGCCATGGGTACCATGGACATCGTCAACCTGCATGGCGGCAAGCCAGCCAACTTCCTCGACGTGGGCGGCGGTGCTACCAAGGAACGCGTTACCGAAGCGTTCAAGATCATCCTGTCCGACACTAACGTCGCTGCAGTACTGGTCAACATCTTCGGCGGCATCGTTCGTTGCGACATGATTGCCGAAGGCATCATCGGTGCAGTGAAAGAAGTCGGCGTGAAAATCCCGGTTGTTGTTCGCCTTGAAGGCAACAACGCTGAGCTGGGCGCTAAAGTACTGGCAGAAAGCGGTTTGAACATCATCGCTGCTACCAGCCTGACCGACGCTGCTCAACAAGTTGTCAAAGCTGCGGAGGGCAAATAATGAGCGTCCTGATCAATAAAGACACCAAAGTTATCTGCCAGGGTATTACCGGTTCGCAAGGTAGTTTCCACACCCAGCAAGCCATCGAGTACGGCACCAAGATGGTTGGTGGTGTAACTCCAGGCAAAGGCGGCACCGAGCACCTGGGTCTGCCAGTGTTCAACACCGTTAAAGACGCAGTAGCTGCCACTGGCGCTACCGCCAGCGTGATCTACGTTCCGGCTCCTTTCTGCAAGGACTCGATCCTGGAAGCTGCTTTCGGCGGCATCAAGCTGATCGTCTGCATCACCGAAGGCATTCCTACCCTGGACATGCTGGACGCTAAAGTTAAGTGCGACGAGCTGGGTGTTACCCTGATCGGCCCTAACTGCCCAGGCGTGATCACTCCAGGCGAATGCAAGATCGGCATCATGCCAGGTCACATTCACTTGCCAGGCAAGGTCGGTATCGTTTCCCGTTCCGGCACCCTGACCTACGAAGCTGTAAAGCAGACTACTGACGCCGGTTTCGGTCAGTCGACTTGCGTCGGCATCGGTGGTGACCCGATCCCGGGTTCGAACTTCATCGACATCCTGAAGCTGTTCCAGGAAGACCCGAAGACCGAAGCGATCGTGATGATCGGCGAGATCGGCGGTTCGGCTGAAGAAGAAGCGGCTGCCTACATCAAGGCACACGTGACCAAGCCGGTTGTTTCCTACATCGCTGGTGTGACTGCTCCTCCGGGCAAGCGCATGGGCCATGCTGGCGCAATCATCTCTGGCGGCAAAGGCACTGCAGACGAGAAATTCGCTGCTCTGCAAGACGCAGGCGTTAAAACCGTGCGTTCGCTGGCAGACATCGGCAAGGCCCTGGCCGAGCTGACTGGTTGGGCTGTCAAGTAAGCCTCGCGCTTGGCTGACGCTTCACCAAACAAAGGCCACCTTCGGGTGGCCTTTGTCGTTTCCGGGATTTGTGTTGGCTCTGCTGGCCCCTTCGTCGGAACGCCGCCCGGGGCAAGCCCGCTCCCACATTTTGTACGCGTTCCAATGTGGGAGCGGGCTTGCCCGCGAAGGCGGACTTACAGGCACCAACCATTTACATGCATAAACGCGACACAAAAATGTCGTATATCGGAATGTTTGCCCACTAACAGTGCGTTTATCGGCCAAATTCGTTAGGCTACTCGCCATTTTTGCGTCCGCGGCCCACAAGGCTGCAACGCGCTAAAAGGGTCGGTCTTATACGGACTGACAGCATTTCCCTCATCCATAGGGAAATCCCTCTCTAAATTCCGATTCAGTAGTGTGGTATTTCCTTAATGAAAGTGTTGAAAGGCCAGGACATCCTGGCACTTGGTTTTATGACGTTTGCCCTGTTCGTCGGGGCTGGCAACATCATCTTCCCGCCTATCGTCGGTTTGCAGTCCGGGCCTAATGTCTGGATGGCGGCGCTGGGTTTCCTGGTCACCGCGGTAGGTTTGCCGGTGATCACCGTTGTGGCGCTGGCCAAGGTCGGTGGTGCAATGGATGCGTTGAGCAGCCCGATCGGTAAAGTGGCAGGTGGCCTGTTGGCGGCTGCTTGCTACCTGGCCGTAGGACCGCTGTTCGCGACGCCACGTACCGCGACGGTATCGTTCGAAGTGGGCCTGGCGCCGCTGACCGGCGAGAGCCCGCTGGCTTTGTTCCTGTACAGCTCGGTTTACTTCTTGCTGGTGTTCTTCATCTCGCTGTACCCGGGCCGTTTGCTGGATACCGTAGGGCGCTTTCTCGCTCCGCTGAAGATCATCGCCCTGGCCGTGCTGGGCATTGCAGCATTCGCCCTGCCGGCCGGTGACATTGGCCAAGCCACGCCTGAATACGTAGCGGCACCGTTTTCCCAAGGCTTCATCAATGGTTACCTGACCATGGATACCCTGGGTGCCCTGGTGTTCGGCATCGTTATCGTCAATGCCATCCGTTCGCGCGGCGTCGAGTCGCCAGCACTGATCACCCGCTACGCGATCATCGCCGGTCTGATTGCCGGTGTGGGCCTGGCACTGGTTTATGTCAGCCTGTTCCGTCTCGGTTCGGGCAGCCATGAAGTGGCCGCAGGTGCGACCAATGGCGCGGCGGTATTGCACGCTTACGTGCAGCACACCTTCGGTTCGTTGGGCAGCGGTTTCCTCGCGGTGCTGATTTCTCTGGCGTGCCTGGTGACTGCGGTTGGTCTGACCTGTGCCTGTGCCGAATACTTCAGCCGCGTGCTGCCACTGTCCTACAAGACCCTGGTGATTATCCTGGCGGCGTTTTCCCTGCTGGTGTCCAACCTGGGCCTGACCAAGTTGATTGCGTTCTCGATCCCGGTACTGACCGCGATCTACCCACCGTGCATCGTTCTGGTGGCGTTGAGCTTCTGCAAGGACTTCTGGCATGAGCAGGGTCGTATCCTCGGCCCGGTCATGCTGGTGTCGTTCATCTTCGGCCTGATCGACGCCCTCAAGGGTGCAGGCCTGGCGGACTGGATGCCAACGCAAATGGCCCACCTGCCGCTGAGCGAGCAGGGCCTGGCCTGGCTGGTGCCTTCGGTGATGACGCTGGTGGTTGCCGTTGTCTGCGACCGTCTGCTGGGCAAGCGCGAAGAAGCGCTGGCTTAAGCTTTACCGGCCCGTCACAAGCGGGTCTGTGAACAAAACAGAAATGCCCCGTATCAATCGATACGGGGCATTTTTTATGGGCATCAGGCAGTGTCTTTTTTCTTAGGCTAACGTCGAATCACTGCAAAACCCTTTGTGGGAGCGAGCTTGCTCGCGATGGGGGCAGTACATTCAAGATTGATGTCGGCTGACCCGCCGCAATCGCGAGCAAGCTCGCTCCCACAGGGTCTGTGTAATCCGCAAATACATCACAAGGACCTGCATGTCGTTCATCCAAGCCAATCTGATACACATTCTTGCCGCTATCTGGTTCGTCATCTGCTGGGGCGGGTACACCCGCTATGCCACCTGGAAAGGCCGTGACACCGCGTGTCTGGCCAGTGTGCTGCACCTGTATCGTGAGGACTGGATGCGCCGCATGCTGCTGCGTGACAACCGCATCG
The DNA here is from genome assembly GCF_052114525.1 of Pseudomonas sp. KB_15. Classification (NCBI taxonomy): domain Bacteria; kingdom Pseudomonadati; phylum Pseudomonadota; class Gammaproteobacteria; order Pseudomonadales; family Pseudomonadaceae; genus Pseudomonas; species Pseudomonas sp. KB_15. Next base: position 73,908 of record NZ_JBFREX010000017.1, read on the forward strand.
CCGATGCCAGCGTGATCGGCAATCTGGAGCGCAATGCTTCGTTCTTCGCTTCCAGTACATTGATTATCCTGGCCGGTATTCTCACGGTGCTGGGGGCGTCGGAGCGGGCGGTGTCGTTGCTGGCGGATATCCCGATGGTGCAACAGGCGTCCCAGGGCATGTCGGAAATCAAGTTGTTGTGCCTGGCGCTGGTGTTTGTCTATGCGTTCTTCACGTTCAGCTGGTGCATGCGCCAGTACAACTTCGCCGCCATTCTGGTCGGCTCGGCGCCGATGGTCGGTGAACGCCATGTGTCCGAGCAGGAGCGCAAGGCCTTTGCCGCCCGTGCAGCCCGTGTCATCTCCATGGCCGCCAACCAGTTCAACTTTGGCCTGCGCTCTTATTACTTCGGCATGACCATGCTGGCCTGGTTCGTCAGCCCATGGCTGTTCATGTTGATGAGTGCCGGTGTGGTATTTGTGTTGTACCGTCGCGAGTTTCACTCTGACGTACTCGACGTGATGGTCTATACCCCTACAGAGGCGCCATTGCCCGAGGTGATCAAAGAGGCTGCTTGATGAGTATTCCGTTCTGGTGTGTGTTTATCAGTGCCGTGCTGATTTACGTGGCGCGTATGCCCGTGACCAAGGCCATGAAAGAGCAGGGCGGTTACAACAATCACCTACCGCGCCAACAGCAGGGCCAACTCACAGGTTTCGGTGCCCGTGCGGTGGCGGCGCATCAGAATAGTTTTGAAGCCTTCATATTATTTGCGGTGGGTGTGTTGATGGCGCATACAACGCAGACGGCAGGCTGGCTCATCGATTTGCTCGCGATCATCTTTGTGATCACTCGGGTTATTTATCTGGTGTGTTACTGGAAGGACCTGGCCTGGCAACGCAGTCTGGTCTGGCTGGTGGGATTAATCTGCTCGCTGTTGCTGATGATTAGTCCGACTTTTCGAACGATTTTGCTCTAAGCATTTTTTTGAAGGCAAAAGAAAACCCGCACTTGGCGGGTTTTCTTTTATCACGCTAAAAACCGGATTAGTTCTTAGGCGCTTCCGGAGCGGCCGGAGCGGCCGGAGTGGCCGGAGCAGCCTCTTTTGCCGCTTCCGCGTTCGATTCAGCCTGAGCTTTGGCAGCTTCGGCGTTTTCTTTCGCCGCGTCGTTCACTTTATCCTGAGCTTTGCTCATATCTTGCTGAGCTTGCTCAGCATGTTTGTTAGCTTCTTGAGCTTTGTCCTCGGATTTTTTATCGCAGGCAGCGAGACCGAGGGAAGCGGTCAACATCAAGGCAATAGCTAAAGTCTTACGCATGGGGTGTTTCTCCTGATGAAAAGCATCTACTGGCCTTAAGAACCCACGCATCAGGGTTAAGTTCCTTAATTATTTCAGATATATAAGTTTGTTCTAATGCGGAACTTTTACCCGGAGCGCCACCGCATTGAACGGATTTAAACAAGAGTTTTTATCAAATGGCTGAAAACCCCGTTTTTGAGCGTGCGATGCGCTTTCTGTCGGCGCTGCGACACTGTCAGGTACTTGGACTACGCGTTCACAGCGCCAACAGCGAAGGGCTGACGATTGTGCTGCCGTACAGCCCGCAGATCGTCGGCAATCCCGAAACCGGCGTGATTCATGGCGGGGCGCTGACTTCGCTGATGGACACGGCCTGTGGCATGGCGACGCTCTGCGTGCTCCCGGAATTCGAGGTCTGCCCGACCCTCGATCTACGCATCGACTACATGCATGCCGCCGAGCCGCATAAAGATGTCTACGGCTTTGCCCAATGCTATCGCGTCACCACCGACGTAATTTTCGCCCGTGGCTTTGCCTATCAGGATGACCCCGAGCAACCCATTGCTCATGTGATGGGCACTTTCATGCGCATGGGCAAGGGTCTCAAGGGCACCAAGGGCTTTGGTGGTGCGGTTGCCGGAGGTGCGCAGTGAGCGAGTCTCTAAAGGAGCAATTGCAAAAGGCCCACGAGCAGGGCGATTACGCCTCGCTGCTGGATTTGATTCCCTATGCCCGGCTGATCGGCGTCGAATGTTCACGGGTGGGAGATGAGTTGCTGTTCAAGCTGCCAGCGAACAAGGACAACATCGGTAACCCGTTGTTGCCGGCGATTCATGGCGGTGTGATCGCCGGTTTCATGGAGTTGGCCGCCGCGCTGCACCTGTTGGTGTTTACCGGATCGCCAGGGGTGCCGAAGATCATCGACTTCTCCCTGGATTACCTGCGTGCCGGGCAGTTTCGCGATACCTGGGCCCGATGTCAGGTGTGTCGCCAGGGTCGCCGGGTCGCCAACGTGGCGATTACCGCCTGGCAAAGCACCGAAGCCGAACCCATTGCCACGGCCCGTGCACATTTCAAACTCGAAGAGCCCTTGAAATCCTGAACGGTGCCCCAAACTCTGAGGACAACCCGCCGCCGACCCTCAAGGTCGCGGCTTATGCCATCTGATTGGAGTTTGATGACCATGAGTGTGGAAACTCAAAAGGAAACCCTGGGCTTCCAGACCGAGGTGAAGCAACTGCTGCATCTCATGATCCATTCGTTGTATTCCAACAAGGAAATTTTCCTTCGCGAATTGATCTCGAACGCCTCTGACGCTGTCGACAAATTACGTTTCGAAGCCCTGGCCAAGCCAGAGCTGCTGGAAGGTGGCGCCGAACTGAAAATCCGCGTGAGCTTCGACAAGGACGCTAAAACCGTCACCCTCGAAGACAACGGTATCGGCATGAGCCGCGAAGACGCGATCACCCACCTGGGTACCATCGCCAAGTCCGGCACCGCCGATTTCATGAAGCACCTGACCGGCGACCAGAAGAAAGACTCGCACCTGATCGGCCAGTTCGGTGTCGGCTTCTACTCCGCATTCATCGTCGCTGACAAAGTCGATGTGTTCAGCCGTCGTGCCGGCAGCGCTGCCAGCGAAGGCGTGCACTGGTCGTCCAAGGGCGAAGGCGACTTCGAAGTTGCGACCATCGACAAGGCCGAGCGCGGCACTCGCATCGTCCTGCACCTGAAATCCGGTGAAGACGAGTTCGCCGATGGCTGGCGCCTGCGCAACATCATCAAGAAGTACTCCGACCACATCGCCTTGCCAATCGAGTTGCCGAAAGAAGTGGCAGCCACCGAGGGCGAGGAGAAGCCTGCCGTTGAATGGGAAACCGTCAACCGCGCCAGCGCCCTGTGGACCCGTCCGCGTACCGAAATCAAGGACGAGGAATATCAGGAGTTCTACAAGCACATCGCTCACGACTTCGAAAACCCGCTGAGCTGGAGCCACAACAAGGTCGAAGGCAAGCTGGAATACAGCTCGCTGCTGTACGTGCCGACCCGCGCTCCGTTCGACCTGTACCAGCGTGAAGCGCCGAAAGGCCTGAAATTGTACGTGCAGCGCGTATTCGTCATGGATCAGGCTGAGTCCTTCCTGCCGTTGTACCTGCGCTTCATCAAGGGCGTGGTCGATTCCAACGACCTGTCGCTGAATGTGTCGCGGGAAATCCTGCAGAAAGACCCGATCATCGATTCCATGAAGTCGGCGCTGACCAAGCGCGTTCTGGACATGCTGGAAAAACTGGCGAAGAACGAGCCCGAGCAGTACAAAGGCTTCTGGAAAAACTTCGGTCAGGTCATGAAAGAAGGCCCGGCAGAAGACTTCGCCAACAAGGAAAAAATCGCCGGTCTGCTGCGTTTCGCATCGACCAATGGCGATGATGGCGAACAGGTTGTTGGCCTGGCCGAATACCTGGCGCGCGCCAAAGAAGGTCAGGACAAGATCTACTACCTGACCGGCGAAACCTACGCGCAGGTCAAAAACAGCCCGCACCTGGAAGTCTTCCGCAAGAAAGGCATCGAAGTGCTGCTGCTGACTGATCGCATCGACGAGTGGCTGATGAGCTACCTCAGCGACTTCGACGGCAAGAGCTTTGTCGACGTGGCGCGCGGTGACCTGGACCTCGGCAACCTGGACTCGGAAGAGGACAAGAAGGCAGCGCAAGAAGTCGCCAAGGCCAAAGAAGGTCTGGTTGAGCGTCTGAAGACCGCGCTGGGCGAATCCGTTGCGGAAGTTCGGGTGTCCCATCGCCTGACCGACTCGCCGGCGATCCTGGCCATCGGTGAGCAGGACCTGGGCCTGCAGATGCGCCAGATCCTGGAAGCCAGCGGTCAGAAGGTTCCGGATTCGAAGCCGATCTTCGAATTCAACCCGGCTCACCCGCTGATCGAGAAGCTCGACAACGAGCAGAGCGACGAGCGCTTCGGCGATCTGTCGCACATCCTCTTCGATCAGGCGGCCCTGGCGGCCGGCGACAGCTTGAAAGACCCGGCCGCGTATGTGCGCCGTCTCAACAAGCTGTTGGTCGAACTGTCGGCTTGATTGTGTTGTAGAAAAACCCGCTTCGGCGGGTTTTTTCATTCCGGTGCTAAAAAATCAGGAGTCAGAAATGAGCCAGATCACTGTACGTTCCGTTGCCTATCAGATTGACGGCCAGGCTTACGAAAGCCGTCTGGCCTTCGATGCCGACCATAAAGGCCCGCGTCCGGGTTTGTTGATGGCGCCGAACTGGATGGGCGTCAGCGCCGGTGCCGAAGAGATCGCCAGGTCGGTGGCATCCAAGGGGTATGTGGTGCTGATCGCAGACCTTTACGGTCAATCGGTTCGTCCGACGAACAATGACGAGGCCGGCGCGGCAATGATGCCGTTGAAGAATGACCGCGCATTGCTGCGCAAGCGCATGCAGGCGGCGTTCGAGCAGTTGCAGGGGCAGGGCGAGGCGGCAGTCGATACGTCGAAGCTGGCGACCTACGGTTTCTGCTTCGGCGGTTGCTGCGCCCTGGAATTTGCCCGTACCGGCGCGCCAGTGAAAGCTGCGGTATCGTTCCACGGCACGCTGGACACACCGAATCCGGCCGATGCAAAAAATATCCAGGGTAAGGTGCTGGTACTGCACGGTGCCTCCGATCCACTGGTGCCAAAGGAGCAGTTGCCGGCATTCGAAGATGAAATGAACGCGGCAGGTGTGGACTGGCAGTTGCTGAGCTACGGCGGTGCGTTCCACTCATTCACCGACCCGCACGCCAAGGTGCCGGGCATGATGATGTATGACGCGAAGATCGCTGCCCGGGCGTTCACCTCGATGCATAACTTGCTGGATGAAGTGTTCAAGGGTTGATCGTGATTTGGTCGGTGTGAGTGCCGGCCCCTTCGCGGGCAAGCCCGCTCCCACATTTGACCGAGTCGGTAACACAATTCCCTGTGGGAGCGGGCTTGCCCGCGAAGGCGGCCTGACAAACGATATAAAAACTAAGGCAGTTCGATCCGCTCGCTTTCCCCCGGCACCGTCGGCCAGTCCCCGGCCGCCCAGCGCCGCCGTGCTTCATCAATCGCTGCCGGATCGCTCGCGACGAAATTCCAGTTGATCCGCCGTGGCCCGTCCAGCGGTGCACCGCCAAACAACACGGCGTGACTGTCGCTTTCAGCAAACAGGGTCATCTCTTCCCCGGCAGGCAGTACCACCAGCGAATGCGGCTCTAGTGGCTCGCCATCCAGTTGCACTTCGCCGCTCAACACATACAGCGCACGTTCCTCATGCTCGGTGGGGATCAACAGCGTTGTCGCCGTTTGCAGGTGCAGTTCCGCGTACAACGTAGGAGAAAGCACCGGCACTGGTGATTCCAGGCAAAAGCCTGACCCGGCAATCATGCGAATCTTCACCCCCAGGTTTTCGCTGACCGGCAATGTGGAAGCCGGATGGTGGCTGTAATGCCCCGGACCTTGTTCTTTATCCTTGGGCGAGGCCAGCCAGATCTGCAAACCGTGCATCGTGAAACCGCTTTTTTTCAGGGCCTCAGGCGTGCGTTCCACGTGGGCAATGGCACTGCCAGCCGTCATCCAGCTGACGTCGCCAGTCCCGACCACTTGATCGGAGCCGAGGCTGTCCTTGTGCTGGATCTGCCCCTGGAACAAGTAAGTGAGGGTGGACAGGCCAATGTGCGGATGCTGGCGGATGTTCATGCCTTTGCCCGGCGGATAACGGGTTTCCAGCATGTGATCGAAAAACACGAATGGCCCGACGCTGCGGCACTTGGCAGATGGCAGTGGACGCAGAATTGGCTGACCTTCGACATCTTCGGTGCGGGGGCGGATCACGAGTGGAGTGTTCATGGTGCGTTCCAGGCTGAGCGGGTAATGCATTCGAGCATAACCCGCTTGCGCAGCCCTTGCCGCTATTGGCTGAACGCGCCTTCGGACAAATGAGTTTCGATGCTGACTTCAGACGTGGTCATCAGCTTGTGGATCGGGCAGCGATCGGCCACGCGGTGCAGTTCGTCGCGCTGGGCGTCGGTGAGCACGCCCTTGAGGGTCAGTTTGACGTGCAGCGCGTACTGGCCCTTCTGTTCCAGGCTGTTGTCGCGCTTGACCTCGACGCCGACACCGGTCAGCGGGATGTCCTTCTTCCTGGCATACAGCTTCAAGGTCAAGGCTTTGCAGGCACCCAGCGCGGCATCGAAATAATCGTGCGGCTCCGGCGCCGAGCCCTCTCCGCCAGCCGTGACGGGCACGTCGGCGAAGAGTTCATGGTCATCGATCTGGACGCTGTGGCGAAAGCCTTCGGCAGAAACGGTGTTGACAGTAACGGTCATGGGAAACCTCGCGGGCGACAGGAAATCTCATTCGATCAAAAAAGACCTTGAAGGTATAGAGCCATCGCGCTTGTCGGCGTTCCAATTTTCGAACTCACAAAAAAGCCCCGCAATGGCGGGGCTTCATGGTATCGATCCGGATCAGCTGCCTTTGACTTCCTTGCCGTTGACCGTACCGTTCAGGAGCATGATGTTGTACTCCTTGCCGTCGGTTTCGACCTGTTGCAGGCGGACCAGCAGGTAATCCCAGTCCTTGGCGAACCACATCACGGTGATGCGTTTGTTTTGTGTCGGGTCGCGCACACGTTCAACCTTGATCGCATCGATCTTGCCGGCCTTGGTGTCGACCTTCTCAGCGCCCAGCACGCGGAAGTCATAGGTATCGACTTCACTGCCATCGACTACCTGATAGGTCATGCTTTTCTTGCCGATGGCAACGTCTTGCTGCAAAGCCAGCTGATAGCTGGATTTGTCGAGCATGCCACGGTTCAGTGGAACCTTCACTGCGTCACCGCGATCGGTGCCGGTGATCATTTTGGTGTTCCAGTCGAAGTCCAGGTCCGACTTCTTGGCCTTGCCCAGGCCGCCACGTTCAAAGTGGTACGACTCTGGAAGAAGCGTGTCCTTGTCCAGTGTCAGGGTGCTTTCCTCGGACAGGCTGGCGATCATCATCGACGCCTTGAAACTCAGTTTCCATTTGCCGTCGCTGGTTTTTTCGAGGCTGCGCTCGGCAGTGCCACTCATGGGCAGCTGTTTCCAGTCGGCGGTGTAGCTGGCGGAGAAAGGTTGAAGGTCTGCCGCCTGGGCGAAGGGCAAGGCGAGCAGAGCGCAAGCGAAGAGCAGGGCGCGACGCATAAAATCTCCTAGTTTCGAATCAAGTGGCCGCTGGCCGCGAGTAACTGTCCATCCAGTAAAGCACCTTGCTCGCCGAGGGCCAGACGACCTTCGGCAAACCAGCGGACGGCCATCGGGTAGATCAGGTGTTCCTGAACATGGACCCGCTGCGCCAGACTCTCCGGCGAATCCTGTAACTCTACCGGTATTACAGCCTGTACGACCAGTGGTCCGCCATCGAGTTCCTCGGTGACGAAGTGCACGGAGCAGCCGTGCTCGGTGTCGCCAGCCTCCAGCGCGCGCTGATGAGTGTGTAACCCTTTGTATTTGGGTAGCAGCGATGGATGGATATTGAGCAGGCGACCCTGATAGTGGCGTACGAAGCCAGCGCTGAGAATGCGCATGAATCCGGCCAGTACCACGAGTTCGGGATTGAAGGCGTCGATCAGTTCGATCAGCGCGGCGTCGAAGGCCTCGCGACCTTCGAAAGCCTTGTGATCCAGGGTGCGGGTGTCGATACCCGCGTCCCTGGCACGTTGCAGGCCGTAGGCGTCGGCGCGGTTGGAAATCACCGCAGCGATGCGGACCGGGCTGTCGCCGGTCCGCATGCTGTCGATCAGGGCCTGCAAGTTACTGCCGGTGCCGGACAACAGCACCACCACATCACAGGTCTGGGACATCAATGAGCCTTGAGGTTCTTCAGTTCAACCTGGGCTGCGCCTTCGGCAGCGGTGGAGATCTGGCCGATGACCCAAGGCTGCTCGCCCGCTTCGCGCAGTACGTTCAGGGCGGCTTCAACGTGCTCCTGAGCCACGCAGATGACCATGCCCACGCCGCAGTTCAGCACGCGGTGCATTTCGTTCTCGTCGACGTTGCCTTTCTCTTGCAGCCAGTCGAACACTGCCGGGCGGTTCCAGCTGGCCACGTCAACCACAGCCTGCGCGCCTTTTGGCAGAACGCGCGGAATGTTGTCCAGCAGGCCGCCACCGGTGATGTGGGCCATGGCTTTGACAGCGCCGGTTTCCTTGATCAGCTTGAGCAGCGGCTTCACGTAGATGCGGGTCGGGGCCATCAGCAGGTCGGTCAGCGGCTTGCCGTCGAGCTGGGTGTTTTCGATGTCGGCGCCGGACACTTCGATGATCTTGCGGATCAGCGAGTAGCCGTTGGAGTGCGGACCGGAAGACGGCAGGGCGAGCAGGGCATCGCCGGCAGCGACTTTGGAACCGTCGATGATTTCGGATTTTTCCACGACGCCGACGCAGAAGCCGGCCAGGTCGTAGTCTTCGCCTTCGTACATGCCAGGCATTTCAGCGGTTTCGCCGCCGACCAGCGAGCAGCCCGACAGTTCGCAGCCAGCGCCGATGCCGGTCACAACCTGGGCAGCGGTGTCGACGTTCAGTTTGCCGGTGGCGTAGTAGTCGAGGAAGAACAGCGGCTCGGCGCCACACACCACCAGGTCGTTGACGCACATGGCAACCAGGTCGATGCCGATGCTGTCGTGCTTGTTCAGGTTCAGTGCCAGGCGCAGCTTGGTGCCGACGCCGTCAGTACCGGAAACCAGCACAGGCTGCTTGTAGCCGGCCGGGATTTCGCAGAGGGCGCCAAAACCGCCCAGGCCGCCCATGACTTCCGGGCGCGCAGTGCGCTTGGCGACGCTCTTGATGCGTTCGACCAATGCTTCACCGGCGTCGATGTCTACACCGGCGTCCTTGTAGCTCAGGGAGGGTTGCTTGCTCATGATCCAGGCCTTTAGGGGGGGATTTCTGGGTAACGACCGAGTCCATCGGGACCGCCGAAACAGGCGAAGGCGAGGGCCGTACGCGAATTTCAGGGTACCCGGCTGTTGCCGGTCTGCGAAGGCGCGCGATTTTATCAGGCTTGAGCCGCAGCGGCCATCCTCAGGCCGACAGCAGGGCCATATCCGCTCAAAAAAACCATAAAAGCGCGGTGTCGGTGGCATCCTGCATGGCTGTATAAGCTATCGCGATTAACGGTCTATCGTTATGACAGTGCGAAAACTTACCCGGAACGTGTGAATGTTTTGCGTCGGGCAGTGGTCACAGCCTTGCTCGATCGTCTTCATGCGGTCTGTTTCAGCCGCTCTTGTCGTCAGGAATCTTCCATGCGTTTTTGTAAATTCTTGCTTGTGAGTTGTTTGTCGGTGGTCAGCCTGGTCAGTCATGCCGAAACTGTCAAAGGCCTTTATCAGGTGCGCGAGCCAGTGAATGGCCAGTCGCCCGAGGAGCGCGATCAGGCGACTCAGCGTGCGTTGGACACATTGGTATTGCGCCTGACCGGCGACCCCAAGGCCGCTCAAAGTCCGGGGTTGGCAGCGATTCGCAAAGACCCGCAACAGATCATCAGCCAATACGGCTTTGATGCCGGGCCACCGGAAGTCCTGAAAGTCGATTTCGATCCGGGTACCACCGAGCAGGCCTTGCGCCGCGCCGGCCTGGCCATGTGGGGGCCCAATCGGCCGTCGATCCTCGGCTGGTGGTTGAATGATTCCACCGAGGGTTCCAGTCTGGTGGGCGACGGCCAGGCCAGCGCGGCGCCGCTGCGTCGGGCTGCCCAGCACCGTGGCTTGCCATTGCGCTTGCCATTGGCCGACCTGAACGAACAGATCGTCGCGACCGCGCCGAATCTGGAAGGCGCAGATCCCGCGCCTTTGCATGCTGCATCGGAACGCTACAACGCCGACGCCTTGCTCGCGGTACACGCCCAGGAAGAGGGCGGGCAATGGCAAGCCAAGTGGCGTCTGTGGCTGGGCGATCAGAAAGAGGCCGGCACCGTGCAGGGCGCCGATCAGGCCGCCGTGGCCGATGCGGTGATGCTGGCAGTCAACGAGCGCCTGGCACCGCGGTTTGTCGCCAGGCCCGGTGCTTCGAGCGAGCAATTGCTGGAAGTGCAAGGCATGAATCTTGAGCACTACGCGTCGCTTGGCCGTTTGCTGGAGCCATTTGGCGGGCGCGTACAACGTGTCGAGGGCGACCGGATTCTCTATCGGGTCAATGGCAGTGTCGATCAGCTGCGTGCACAGCTGTCGCTGGCCAGGCTCCAGGAAGCACCGGCGGGTCAAGCACCGGCCCCGGCCGCGCCCGTTCAGCCCGCCTCCGGCGGTTCGGTGCCTGCCGCAGCACCGGCCCCAACCCCGCAACTGCGTTTTCGCTGGTAGTTTTTCTTTCTTTATATAGAAGCAATGGAGTGGTTCATGGCCGATACGCGGCGTTGGTTCTGGCTCGGCGGGGTGGTCCTGCTTTGTGCGTTTGTCTGGTTGTTGCATCCGATCCTGACGCCGTTTCTGGTGGCGCTGCTGTTGGCCTACCTTTTCGACCCGCTGGTGGATCGGCTGGAGAAGGCAGGCTTGTCCCGAACCTGGGGTGTCGTGGCGGTGTTTACCCTGTTTGCATTGATCCTCACCACGCTGCTGTTGGTATTGGTGCCGCTGCTCGCCAGGCAGTTGTTTCGTTTGTATGAGCTGGCCCCGCAGATGCTCGACTGGCTACAGCACACGGCGTTGCCCTGGGCACAATCGAAGTTCGGCTTGTCGGAAGGTTTCTGGAAGTTCGACAAGCTCAAGGCCGCCATCAGCGAGCATATGAGTCAGACTTCCGATGTTGTCGGCGTGGTGCTGAGCCATGCTACTGCCTCGGGGCTGGCGTTGATTGGCTGGTTGGCGAATCTGGTGTTGATTCCGGTGGTGAGCTTTTATTTGTTGCGGGATTGGGACTTGATGATGGCCAAGATCCGCAGCCTGCTGCCCCGCGATCGTGAAGAACGCGCGGTATTGCTGGCAGGTGAATGCCATGTAGTGCTCGGAGCGTTCATTCGCGGACAGTTGCTGGTGATGGTGGCCTTGGGTGTGATCTACGCAGCAGGCCTGATGCTGGTCGGGTTGGAGCTGGGCTTGTTGATTGGCCTGATTGCCGGTTTGGCGGCCATCGTGCCATACATGGGGTTTATCATCGGCATTGGCGCCGCGCTGATTGCGGGGTTGTTCCAGTTCGGCGGTGATCTTTACCCGATGCTCGGCATAGTCGCGGTGTTCATGGTCGGCCAGGCACTGGAGGGTATGGTGCTGACGCCGTTGCTGGTCGGTGACCGGATTGGCCTGCACCCGGTGGCGGTGATTTTCTCGATTCTGGCCGGTGGTGAGCTGTTTGGCTTTACTGGTGTGCTACTGGCATTGCCAGTCGCGGCGGTGATCATGGTGCTGGTGCGTCATGTGCATGATTTGTATAAGGATTCTGAAGTATACGGCGGTGTCGACGAACCGCAGCTGTAGGGGGCGTCGATCGGCAATGGCAGGCTGCCCGGGTTCGTGCCAGGTCAGCCTGCTTGCTTCACGCGACTGTCACATGCACCGCCAAAGAAACTGCCATAAAACCGGTGCATTAACGCAAACCTTTGATTTTGCTTGTGGTCTGTCGCATTGTGCGGCCCGGCTCACGGGTATAAACTTCGCAAACTTTACACAGAGGCCACTAACGGTTCCTTTGGAACTGTTCAGTCAGCATGAAACCGATTCAGCTGCCCCTAGGTGTGCGTCTGCGTGACGACGCCACCTTTATCAACTACTACCCAGGCGCCAATGCCGCTGCACTCGGCTATGTCGAGCGGCTGTGCGAAGCCGACGCCGGCTGGACCGAGAGCCTGATCTACCTTTGGGGCAAGGACGGGGTAGGGCGTACGCACCTGTTGCAGGCCGCCTGCCTGCGCTTCGAGCAATTGGGGGAGCCGGCGGTGTACCTGCCGTTGGCCGAGTTGCTGGATCGCGGTACCGAAATCCTCGACAACCTGGAGCAGTACGAACTGGTCTGCCTGGATGATTTGCAAGTGGTTGCCGGGCGAGCGGACTGGGAAGAGGCGCTGTTTCATCTGTTCAATCGCTTGCGCGACAGCGGCCGACGTTTGCTGATTGCCGCCTCGACATCCCCGCGCGAGTTGCCGGTGAAGCTGGCGGATCTCAAGTCCCGCCTGACCCTGGCCTTGATCTTTCAGATGCGCCCGTTGTCCGATGAGGACAAGTTGCGTGCGCTGCAATTGCGCGCATCCCGTCGTGGGCTGCATCTGACCGACGAAGTCGGGCATTTCATTTTGACTCGCGGTACCCGCAGCATGAGTGCACTTTTCGAGCTGCTCGAGCGTCTCGATCAGGCCTCCCTCCAGGCTCAGCGCAAGCTGACAATCCCGTTTTTGAAAGAAACCCTCGGCTGGTAAACCCGCTGAAGCCGGGGCCTTTAGCGAGTTCGGCATATCTCAGGCGCCAGAAACCCCGCTTTCCTGCCAGGTTGCAGGCTGCGCGTATGTTTAAAATGGGCTTAAGCGCTTAGATGTAAACGAGAAACGGATAAGTCACAAAAAGATCGATTGAATTTGCAAATGAGGTTGATAGCGGGCATAGTCTCGGCTTCTTTACAACTTTCAGCCACGGTCGTGCCCATGCTAAATCGCTTCGCACCCCTCGTGCCTCTCGCACTCGTTACCCTGTTGTTCGGTTGCGCTGCCCACACTCCGGTGTCCCAGCAAGAGCAGCAACAGCAGGCCAAGAATTCTGCAACTGCCCAGTCTTCCGCTCTTTACCAGGACGCTTTTTACCAGGAAGAGAAGGCTACCGAAAATGAGCTCGCAAACTTCGCCGGTGGCAAGTCCTACCAGCTTCCGGTCCTGGCCGACAGCATCCTCGAACGCGGCATGTCCCTGATCGGTACCCGTTACCGTTTTGGCGGTACTTCTGAAGCCGGCTTCGATTGCAGTGGTTTCATCGGTTACCTCTTCCGTGAAGAAGCGGGCATGAACCTGCCACGCTCCACCCGCGAAATGATCAACGTGGACGCTCCGCTGGTCTCGCGCAGCAAGCTTGAGCCGGGCGACCTGCTGTTCTTCGCAACCAACGGCCGTCGCGGTCGCGTCAGTCACGCCGGGATCTACCTGGGTGACAACCAGTTCATCCACTCCAGCAGCCGCCGCAGCGGTGGTGTGCGCATCGATAGCCTGGGTGACAGCTACTGGAGCAAGACCTTCATCGAAGCCAAGCGCGCCCTGGCGATGGCACCTAACGCGTCGCCAATCGTCACTGCACGTAAATAAGCGGACGATTTGTAAGGCGAACTTAAAGTCTTACTTGAAGTTTGTCGCGTAGCCGCTAGAATCTTGATCTACAAATGATGGCAAACCGCCTGCGTCCCACGCAGGCGGTTTTCTTTTCTGCGCTCCCCGCAGAAAAAGCCGCAGCCAGATCAGGATGCTCTGCTTATGACGACGTCGGCCCGCCTCGCAATCATGTTCCTCGCAGCGCTGCTCAGTGCCTGCGCCAGCCGCACACCGCCTCCTGCACCGGTGGTTCGCGCCCCCATCGTATTTGGCTCCTCGCAAGCGTTTTCGCCCGAAGCGGAAGACGTGCTGTTTCGCGCGCTTGGTCTGGTGGGTACACCTTATCGCTGGGGTGGCAATACGCCGGATTCCGGATTTGATTGCAGCGGCCTGATCGCCTACGTGTATCGCGATGTCGCCGGTATTTCCTTGCCGCGCACCACTCGCGAGATGATCTCCATGCAAGCGGCGAATGTGGGCAAGGAAGGCCTGCAAACCGGTGACCTGATTTTCTTCGCCACCAATGGCGGCTCCCAGGTCAGTCATGCCGGCATCTACGTGGGAGAAGGCCGTTTCGTCCACGCGCCGGCCACCGGCGGCACCGTGAAGCTCGACAGCTTGTCCAAGGCTTATTGGCAAAAAGCTTATCTGAGCGCCAAGCGTGTTCTGCAGCCTGAACATCTGGCGCGCAATCCGTAACTTCCGGAGCTGGTGGTCATGACTGCTCGCACGCTGAATCTCGACGACGCCCTGTACCAATACCTGCTCGATGTTTCCCTGCGCGAAACGCCATTGCTCAAGCGTTTGCGCGATGAGACCCAGGCGCTGCCAATGGCACGTTGGCAGGTGGCGCCGGAGCAGGGGCAGTTTCTCGCTTTGCTGGTGAAGCTGACAGGGGCGAGGCGCTTGCTCGAGGTCGGCACCTTTACCGGTTACAGCTCCCTTTGCATGGCGGCGGCATTGCCCGCTGACGGTTCGCTGATTTGCTGTGATATCCCCGGCGACTACAACGCCACCGCGCGGCGGTACTGGCAGGAAGCGGGGCTCACCGGGCGGATTGACCTGCGCCTGGCACCGGCACTGGAAACCCTGGACGAGCTTGAGCGACAAGGGCAGGGCGAGTCGTTTGACCTGGTGTTCATCGACGCCGACAAGGCCAACTACCCGGGTTATCTGGAACACGCCCTGCGATTGCTGCGCACCGGTGGGCTGGTGGTGTTCGATAACACCCTGTGGAGCGGGCGCGTGCTTGAGACCAGTCCCGAGAGCGCGGACACCCGGGCGATCCAGGCGCTCAACCGGGCCTTGAAAGACGATGCGCGGGTGGATCTGTCGTTGTTGCCGCTGGGTGACGGGCTCACACTCTGTCGCAAACGTTGATGCTAGACCCCGTGGGAGCGGGCTTGCTCGCGAATGCAGGCTGTCAGTCGACTAAAATTTTGACTGATGTACCGCATTCGCGAGCAAGCCGTCCGGGGCAATGGCCTTGGCCACCAGGTCCGGGTTTTGCGGCTCGACGCGAATGTCGACATGCTGCCCGTAGTAACTGAACGGCCAGCCATAGAACCCGCCGTCCTTCACTGAGGTGATGTAGTCCGGTACCAGATCGCTGCCGATTTCGTCCCGTTCGTTGACCGCGGTCCACAGCGCGCCGCTGTGCGGTTCCCAGGCCATGCCATTGGGGTTGCGCAGGCCGGAGGCGAAGATGCGGTGCTGGCCGGTGACACGATCCACTTCCCAGATCGCTGCGCGACCTTCTTCCTTGTCCATGCCGTTTTCGGCGACGTTGCTGTTGGAGCCCACGGTGACGTAGAGCTTGCTGCCGTCCTTGCTGGCGATGACGTTTTTGGTCCAGTGGTGATTCAGCGGGCCGCCGGGCAAATCCACCACTTTGACGGGTTGCGACTTGATCGCCGTTTCGCCGGTTTCATAGTGGAATCGCAACAAGCGATCAGTATCGGCAACGTACAGATCTTTGCCGACCAGTGTCATGCCAAACGGCGAGTTGAGGTTTTCCAGAAACACGGTTCGGGTTTCCGCGATGCCGTCGTGATCCTTGTCCCGTAGCAGCGTGATGCGGTTCGGGCTGGGCACGGTAGAGCCGGCACGCCCCATGACTTTCTTCATGACCCAACCGCGAATGCCATTGCCGTCTTCGGGTTTGGGTGGTGCGGCGGTTTCCGCCACCAGCACATCGCCATTGGGCAGCACATAAAGCCAGCGCGGGTGATCCAGGTCTTCGGCAAAAGCGGCCACTTGGGTGCCATTGGCGGCGATGGGCTTTGCACCCACCGGCCAGCCAATGGCAGGTGCAATGTTCACGGTCGGAACCAGGGTCTTGTTGGGTTCTGGTAGTTGAGGTGACGGGCCGGTGCCGTCGGAGACTTGCAGCCTGGAGGTCTCGCCACAAGCGGCGAGCCCTCCGCAGAGCGCGATAACGAGAACGAGCGGGGGCGTGTGCATGCTGGTGTTCCCTATGAATGCCTTGTTCTAATCATAGAGAAGCGTTGTCGTCCGATGGTTCAACCTCTCAGCCGCGAGCCTCCTTGAACAGCACGGCAATGCCGGGGTGATAGTTGCCGGCTTCGTTGCGCAACTTGCGATAGGCGTAAGGGAAATACCAGGCGACAGCGCAGGTGTGTTCCTTTTGCAGGTCGTCGACCATGTCCTGGAGTTCTTCCGGCGTAGCGCCTTGCTGGGCTTTTTGCGGGGCGACAAACAGGCAGCCGAGCTTCAGGTCGCTGGCATGGCTCACTCGCTTCGCGTCGCTGGCGATGTCGAGCAGGGCCTGGTTCAGATTCAGGCTGTTGACCCGTGGCCAGCGCTGGCTGGTCTGGATGTAGGCGCGGGTCTCGGGTGAGGCGAGGAACAGGTCGGCGCGGCTGTTGCGTTCGCCTTCTTCGGTCTGTTTACGGGTTGGCGTCTGTTGCAGCGTGACCATCCCGGCCATCCAGGCGGCGGCAGACAGCAATCCGAGATTGGCTTTTTCGTCGTGCCAGTACGGTGTGTCGCCATCACCGCGGACGGCGTTATAGCGGTCGATGCATTCAAACCAGCGCTCGAGCACCGGGCGCAGGAATTCCAGCTTTGGATTGCTGATGATCATGCCTTGCATGGGCTCACCCTTGTTGTTGTGTTACGGGATTGTGGCTCTTTGATATCATTGCTGAGAGCGTGGCACAAGATTGACGTCAGTTTATTGATTGGCAGCAGTTATTCGGCAGGTGGCCTCCCGGCTTTAATTGACGCTCCACCCCCAACCCTCTAACCTTCGCGGCTTGTTTCAGGTGCTCTGTGGCTTGGGTCGACAGAGTGAAACAGGGAAGCCGGTGAGTGAGTTCTTCTGTTGGTCGAAGGCCCGCAATTCCGGCGCTGCCCCCGCAACGGTAAATGAGTGAAAACTGTGTCTGGTGCCACTGTGTCGATTCGATGCGGGAAGGCGCACAGTCTGGCCCTGCGCCACTCATGAGCCCGGAGACCGGCCTGATTCATCCAGCGGCATCACGGTGGGCGATGCCAGGCTTTTTGCCTTCTATTGTTGTGCCTGCCCGCCGTTATTCCAGCCTCAACGGAGAGCTCCCCCATGACTGATACCCCCGATCGTGACGAACGCCACCTGGCGCGCATGCAGCGCAAAAAAGCCGTGATCGACGAGCGCATCGCCAATTCCCCGAACGAGTGCGGCCTGTTGCTGGTGCTGACCGGCAACGGCAAAGGCAAGAGCAGTTCGGCCTTCGGCATGCTCGCCCGCGCCTTGGGGCACGGCATGCAATGCGGCGTGGTGCAGTTCATCAAGGGCCGCAGCAGCACGGGCGAAGAGTTGTTCTTCCGACGTTTTCCCGAGCAGGTGCGCTTTCACGTGATGGGCGAAGGCTTTACCTGGGAAACCCAGGATCGTCAGCGCGACATCGCCGCCGCCGAAGCCGCCTGGGCGGTGTCGCAGGCACTGCTGCGTGATCCGTCCATCGGTCTGGTGGTGCTGGATGAGCTGAACATCGCCCTCAAGCACGGCTACCTCGATCTCGATCAGGTGCTCAGCGACCTGCAGTCCCGACCACCGATGCAACACGTGGTGGTCACCGGTCGTGCCGCCAAGCCGGAAATGATCGAGATGGCCGACACCGTCACCGAAATGGGCATGATCAAACACGCCTTTCAAGCCGGGATCAAAGCGCAGAAAGGCGTCGAATTGTGAGTCAGCCTCGGCACTGTCCGGCGGTACTGATTGCCGCGCCGGCCTCCGGCCAGGGCAAGACCACCGTCACCGCGGCGTTGGCCCGATTGCATCGCAATCAGGGGCGCAAGGTTCGCGTGTTCAAGTGCGGCCCCGATTTTCTCGATCCGATGATCCTCGAGCGCGCCAGCGGTGCGCCGGTGTATCAACTGGACATGTGGATGGTCGGCGAGCAGGAGAGTCGTCGACTGTTGTGGGAAGCCGCCGCTGAAGCCGACCTGATCCTGATCGAAGGTGTCATGGGGCTGTTCGACGGTACGCCGTCGAGCGCCGATCTGGCGCGGCATTTCGGTGTCCCGGTATTGGGCGTGATCGATGGCACCGCCATGGCCCAGACTTTTGGTGCATTGGCCCTGGGGCTGGCGCGTTATCAGCCGGACTTGCCGTTCGCCGGCGTGCTGGCCAATCGTGTCGGCACGCTGCGCCACGCGCAACTGCTCGAAGGCAGCCTGACGGAAGGTTTGCGCTGGTACGGCGCGCTGTCCCGGGAAACCGGGATCGAATTGCCGAGCCGACACCTTGGGCTGGTGCAGGCCAGTGAATTGAACGATCTCGACCTGCGCCTCGATGCGGCAGCTGATGCCCTGGCCAGCAGTTGCGAGGTCGCGCTTCCACCGGCGGTCGAGTTCGCCGCACCTGATGCCATCGCAGTCGAACCGCTGCTGGCCGGTGTGCGCATTGCCGTCGCCCGTGATGAAGCTTTTGCGTTCACTTACGGCGCGAGCCTGGATTTGCTGCGGGCAATGGGCGCCGAGTTGTCGTTCTTCTCGCCGATCCGCGACCGTGCGTTGCCGGAGGCGGACAGCCTGTATCTGCCGGGTGGTTACCCGGAGCTGCACCATGTTGCGCTGGCGCAAAATACCGCGATGCTCGACGCGATCCGCGCGCACCACACCGCCGGCAAACCGTTGCTCGCCGAGTGTGGTGGCATGCTGTATCTGCTCGACTCCCTGACCGATGTCGAGGGCACTCGCGCCGAGCTGGCGGGCTTGCTGGCCGGTGATGCGGTCATGCAAAAGCGTCTGGCAGCGCTGGCGTTGCAAGCGGTGGAGTTGCCGGAAGGTTCGCTGCGCGGGCACACCTATCACCATTCGCTGACTAGCACGGAACTGGCGCCGATTGCCCGAGGCTTGAGCCCGAATGGTGGGCGCGGCGCGGAAGCGGTTTATCGCGAGGGGCGTATGACCGCCTCTTATGTGCACTTTTATTTTCCGTCCAATCCCTCGGCGATTGCCGCATTGTTTGCGCCTGACCTTGAGGCCGCCTTCGCGAGCAAGTCGGATCGCCGCACCGCCGCTCCCACAGAGGAATGCATTTCTTCAGGCAGCTCACCTTTAAATGTGGGAGCGGGCTTGCCCGCGAAGAGGCCATGACCGACAACGCATTCACCGAAGCCGAGCGCGCAGCGGTCTACCGCGCCATCGCCGAGCGCCGCGACATGCGCCACTTCAGCGGCGGCACCGTCGAGCCCGAATTGCTCCGGCGTCTGCTCGAGGCTGCACACCAGGCGCCCAGTGTCGGCCTGATGCAACCCTGGCGCTTCATCCGCATCAGTGATCGCGCCTTGCGTGGGCAAATCCAGGCCCTGGTGGAAGAAGAACGCGTCCGTACTGCCGAAGCCCTCGGCGAGCGCAGCGATGAGTTCATGAAGCTCAAGGTGGAAGGCATCCACGATTGCGCCGAGGTACTGGTCGCCGCGCTGATGGACGACCGCGAACGGCATATCTTCGGCCGCCGCACCTTGCCGGAAATGGACATGGCTTCGCTGTCCTGTGCGATCCAGAACCTGTGGCTGGCGTCCCGCGCGGAAGGGCTGGGCATGGGCTGGGTGTCGCTGTTCGAACCCCAGGCACTGGCGGACCTGTTAAGGCTGCCGCCGGGAGCCAAACCGCTGGCGGTGCTGTGCCTGGGGCCGGTCAAGGAATTCTATCCGGCGCCGATGCTGGTGCTCGAAGGCTGGGCGCAGGCGCGTCCACTGCATGAATTGTTGTATGAAAACTATTGGGGAGTGAGTCAATGAGTGTGGCGTTGTTGAGTGTCGCCGCGGTGGCGCTGGATGCGCTGCTGGGCGAACCCAAACGCTGGCATCCGCTGGTGGCGTTCGGCCGCTTTGCCGACCGCATCGAGCAACGTTTCAATGGCGACGGTCGCGGCTGGCGCAGCCATGGCGTCACCGCGTGGGTGATTGCCGTGTTGCCGCTGACGCTATTGGTCACGGCATTTTCCTGGGCACCTTATATCGGCTGGATCGTCGAGATTCTCGCGCTCTATTGCGCCCTCGGCATGCGTAGCCTAGGTGAACATGTCACGCCTGTAGCCAAGGCCTTGCGCGGCGATGATCTTGATGAAGCACGCAAACGCGTGAGTTATCTGGTCAGTCGTAAAACCAGTGATCTGGATAAAACCGAAGTCGCCCGTGCCGCCACCGAGTCGGTACTGGAAAATGGCAGCGACGCGGTGTTCGCGGCGTTGTTCTGGTTTGCCGTGGCCGGTGCGCCGGGCGTGGTGCTCTACCGCCTGAGCAATACGCTSGAYGCGATGTGGGGCTATCGCAATGAGCGCTTCGAACGGTTCGGCTGGGCGGCGGCGAAGGTCGACGACGTGCTCAATTACATTCCTGCGCGTCTGGTGGCACTGACCTACGCGCTGTTGGGCAAAACCCGGCTTGCGTTGAAATGCTGGCGCACCCAGGGCCCGACCTGGGACAGCCCGAACGCTGGTCCGGTGATGGCGGCAGGGGCGGGAGCCCTCGGCGTCGAACTGGGCGGGGCGGCGATTTATCACGGCGAACTGCATCAGCGTCCGCAGTTGGGCGAAGGCGTGCCGGCGGATGCCGACTCAATTGACCGGGGCTGGCAATTGGTCCAGCGCGGGGTATGGTTGTGGTTGCTGATTCTCTGCCTGGGGGCCGAATTTTATGCTTGAGCACGGTGGGCGACTGCGCAAGGCCGCGCTCGAATACGGCATAGATGAAGCCGACTGGCTGGACCTGTCGACGGGTCTTGCGCCCTGGCCGTTCCCGGTGCCGGATGTGCCGCTGCGGGCCTGGGCCCGTTTGCCGGAGGCGGACGACGGTCTGGAGCAAGCTGCCTGTGATTACTACGGCACCTTGCAGGCATTGCCGGTGGCCGGTTCGCAAATGGCGATCCAGCTGCTGCCGCGATTGCGGCGGGCGGGCAAGGTGGGTGTTTTGTCGCCGTGCTACGCCGAGCACGCCGAAGCGTGGCGTCGCAACGGCTACATCGTGCGGGAAGTGCTGGAGCAGGAAGTCGACTTCTTTATCGACAGTTTCGACGTGCTGGTGGTGGTCAATCCGAATAACCCTACGGGCCTGAGCCTGACCCCCAGTCGCCTGCTCGACTGGCACACGCGACTGGCCCAGCGCGGTGGCTGGCTGGTGGTGGACGAAGCGTTCATGGATAACACGCCGCAACTGAGCCTGGCGCCGTTTGCCCATCAAGTCGGGCTGATCGTCTTGCGCTCGTTCGGCAAGTTTTTCGGCCTGGCCGGTGTGCGCCTGGGGTTTGTGCTGGCCGAGCGCAAGTTGCTCAAGCTGCTGGCTGAACAAGTGGGGCCGTGGGCTGTGAGCGGGGCAACCAGGGTAGTGGGCCAGGCCTGTCTGCGCGATACCGAAGGGCAGATGCGGCAACGAGTGCGCGCCGAAGCGGCCAGCGAGCGCCTGGCGTCGTTGCTGGAACAACACGGCTTCAAGCCCGAAGGCGGTTGCGCGCTGTTCCAGTGGCTGATCACCGAACGCGCCGAAGAACTGCATGAATTCATGGCCCGGCGCGGCATTCTCCTGCGGTTGTTCACGCACAACAGCAGCCTGCGATTCGGCTTGCCGGGTGATGAAATCGCCTGGGTGCGACTGGCGCAGGCGTTCGATGATTTCGCCAAGGAAAACCAATGACCACGCTGATGGTGCAGGGCACCACATCGGATGCCGGTAAAAGTACGCTGGTGACCGCGCTGTGCCGCTGGGTCACACGTCAGGGCGTAGGGGTGGTGCCGTTCAAGCCACAGAACATGGCCCTCAACAGTGCGGTGACCGCCGACGGTGGCGAGATTGGCCGCGCCCAGGCGGTACAGGCCCAGGCCGCGCACCTCGAACCGCACACCGACATGAACCCGGTATTGCTCAAGCCCAACAGTGACACCGGTGCCCAGGTGATCATTCATGGCCGCGCCGTCACGACCATGAACGCCGTCGCCTATCACGACTACAAAACCATCGCCATGCAAGCGGTGCTGGCCTCCCACGAGCGCTTGAGCGCGGCGTATCCGCTGGTGATGGTCGAGGGAGCGGGCTCGCCGGCAGAAATCAATTTGCGCGCCGGCGATATCGCCAACATGGGCTTTGCCGAAGCGGTGGATTGCCCGGTGGTGCTGATCGCCGATATCAATCGCGGCGGGGTTTTCGCCCATCTGGTGGGCACCCTCGAACTGCTGTCGCCGAGCGAACAGGCGCGGGTCAAAGGGTTCGTCATCAATCGTTTTCGTGGCGACATCGCGTTGCTGCAACCCGGTCTCGACTGGCTCGAAGAGCGCACCGGCAAACCGGTGATCGGCGTGCTGCCGTACGTGATGGACCTGCACCTGGAGGCCGAGGACGGCATCGATCAACGCCAGACCGATAAAGCCGAACAGGTGCTGAGGGTGGTGGTGCCGGTGCTGCCGCGCATCAGCAATCACACCGATTTCGATCCGCTGCGCCTGCATCCGCAAGTGGATCTGCAATTCATCGGCCCCGGCCAGGCGATTCCGCCCGCCGACCTGATCATTCTTCCTGGCTCGAAAAGTGTGCGCAGCGACCTCGCGCACCTGCGTGCCAGCGGCTGGGAAACCGCCATCGCCCGGCATCTGCGTTATGGCGGAAAACTGCTGGGGATCTGTGGTGGCCTGCAGATGCTCGGCGAGCAGGTGCATGACCCCCTGGGCCTCGAAGGTGCACCGGGTTCCAGCGCCGGTTTGGGTCTGCTGGCGTTCCAGACCCAGCTCGAACAAGAGAAGCAACTGCGCAATGTGCGTGGTCGCCTGGCGCTGGAGGATGCGCAGGTATCAGGCTATGAAATTCATGCTGGCGTGACCTCCGGGCCGGCGCTGGAAAACGCCGCCGTGCAACTGGATGACGGCCGCTGTGATGGTGCGCAAAGTGCTGACGGGCAGATTTTCGGCACCTACCTGCACGGCCTGTTCGAATCGCCGGCGGCGTGCAGTGCGCTGTTGCGCTGGGCCGGTTTGCAGGATGTACAGGACGTGGATTACCACGCCTTGCGCGAGCGTGATATCGAGCGGCTGGCGGATCTGGTGGAGAAGCATCTGGATACCGGGCTGTTGCGGCAACTCTGTGGAATCTGAGGTGAAAGCTCTGGCCTCTTCGCGAGCAAGCCCGCTCCCACCGTTGACCGCGTTCTAATGTGGGAGCGGGCTTGCTCGCGAAGACTGAGGTGGCCTCACCGCCCATTTGAAAGGATGTAACCATGCTCCAACTGATCCTCGGCGGCGCCCGCTCCGGCAAGAGTCGCCTGGCTGAAAAACTCGCCATCGACAGCGCTCTGGCTGTCACCTATATCGCTACCAGCCAGCCACTGGACGGAGAAATGAGCGAACGGGTGGCCCATCACCGCGCTCGTCGTCCTGCCGAATGGGCATTGATCGAAGAACCTGTCGAGCTGGCCCGGGTACTGCGCGAATTCGCCCGCGCCGACCGCTGCCTGCTGGTGGATTGCCTGACCCTGTGGCTGACCAATCTGCTGATGCTCGACGATGCCGAGCGCCTGACCGCCGAGCGTGATGCCCTGATGGACTGCCTGGCGTCGTTGCCGGGTGAAATCATTTTTGTCAGCAACGAGACCGGAATGGGCGTCGTGCCGCTGGGCGAATTGACTCGCCGCTATGTCGATGAAGCCGGTTGGCTGCATCAAGCTCTGGCTGAGCGCTGTCAGCGTGTCGTCCTGACCGTCGCCGGCCTGCCCCTGACTCTGAAAGGAACTGCGTTATGACTCAATCCTGGTGGCTGAACCCGTGCAAGCCGGTCGATACCCAAGTGGTCGAACAGGCGCAGGCGCGGCAACAGCAACTGACCAAACCGGCCGGCTCCCTCGGTCAGCTGGAATCGGTGGCGGTGCAACTGGCGGGATTGCAGGGGCGGGTCAAGCCGAGTCTGGAGCAGGTGTGGATCGCGATTTTTGCCGGCGACCATGGCGTCGTCGCCGAGGGCGTGTCGGCGTTTCCCCAGGAAGTCACCGGGCAGATGCTGCTCAACTTCGTCAGCGGTGGTGCAGCGATCAGCGTATTGGCGCGGCAACTGGGCGCTTCCCTCGAGGTGGTTGACCTTGGCACGGTGACGCCGTCGCTGAACCTGCCGGGCGTGCGCCACCTGAACGTCGGCCCGGGCACGGCCAATTTTGTACAGGGGCCGGCCATGACCGCGGCCCAAGGGCAACTTGCCCTGCAAGCCGGCCGTGACAGTGTGCAGCGGGCAATTGCCACGGGTGCGCAGTTGTTTGTCGGTGGCGAAATGGGCATCGGTAACACCACCGCCGCCAGCGCCCTGGCGTGTGCGCTGCTCGATTGCCCGGTGGGCCATTTGACCGGGCCTGGCACCGGGCTCAACGCTGACGGTGTCAGCCACAAAGCCCAGGTGATCGAGCGCGCCCTGGCATTGCATGGCGCGCAGCGTGGCGATGCCTTGCAGACGTTGTTCAACCTCGGCGGCTTTGAGATCGCCGCGCTGGTCGGTGCCTATCTCGCGTGCGCCCAGGAGGGTGTCGCGGTGCTGGTGGACGGCTTCATTTGCAGTGTCGCGGCGTTGGTTGCGGTGCGCTTGAATCCCGAGTGTCGGCAGTGGCTGTTGTTCGGTCATCGCGGCGCCGAGCCTGGGCATCGTCATGTGCTGGAAACCCTGAATGCGCAACCGTTGCTCGATCTCGGCCTGCGGCTGGGCGAAGGCAGTGGCGCGGCATTGGCCGTACCGCTGCTGCGCCTGGCTTGCGACCTGCACGGGCAGATGGCGACCTTCGCCGAAGCCGCTGTGGCAGATCGCCCGGCATGACCTTGCGCGTGGATCTGTTGCGTCACGGTGAAACCGAACTCGGCGGCGGCTTGCGCGGCAGCATCGATGATGCGTTGACCGATACGGGCTGGGCGCAGATGCGCGCCGCCGTGGTCGGGCAGGGGCCATGGGATCGGCTGGTCAGTTCGCCGTTGCAGCGTTGTGCGCGGTTTGCCGAGGAACTCGGTGCACAACTGGGTGTGCCGGTGCACCTGGATAAAGACCTGCAGGAGTTGCATTTCGGCGCCTGGGAAGGGCAAAGCGCGGCGGCGTTGATGGAAACTGACGCACAGGCCCTGGGCTTGTTCTGGGCCGATCCTTATTCGTTCACGCCGCCTCAGGGTGAGCCGGTTGCAGACTTTTCGGCGCGGGTGCTGGCAGCGCTGGAGCGTTTGCACGCGACCTGTGCCGGTGAGCGCATTCTGCTGATCAGCCACGGCGGGGTGATGCGCCTGTTGCTGGCACAAGCTCGCGGGTTGCCGCGGGAGCAACTACTCAACGTTGAGGTCGGGCATGGCGCGCTGTTTTCGCTGACCGTGGAGCCTGCTGGCTTGTTGAAGGAAATGCGCTGACCATGCTGCCATTCTGGATCGCCCTGCAATTTCTAAGCAGTCTGCCGGTTCGCCTGCCCGGTATGCCTGAGCCCCGGGAACTGGGGCGGTCTCTGCTGTTCTATCCGCTGGTGGGATTACTCTTTGGCGCCATTCTGTGGGCATTCAACTGGCTGCTGCTGGGCACGCCGACGTTGTTGCATGCGGCGTTGTTGCTGAGTCTTTGGGTGCTGCTCAGCGGCGGGTTGCATCTGGATGGCCTGGCCGACAGTGCCGACGCCTGGCTCGGTGGGTTTGGCGATCGTGAGCGCACACTGACCATCATGAAAGACCCGCGTAGCGGGCCGATCGCCGTGGTGACGCTGGTGCTGGTGTTGCTGCTCAAGTTCACCGCGCTGCTGGCGCTGATCGAGCAGCCGCATTCGCTGGCATTGATCATCGTACCGCTGATAGGTCGCAGCGCATTGCTCGGCTTGTTCCTGACTACACCCTATGTGCGCGCCGGTGGCCTGGGGCAGGCATTGGCCGATCATCTTCCGCGTTCGGCGGGCAAGCAGGTGTTGGCGGTCAGTGCACTGGCTTGTGTGCTGATTGCCGGTTTGAGTGGTGTGGTGGCGGTGGTGCTGGCGGCGCTGGGGTTCGTCTGGCTGCGCCGGGTGATGCTGCGGCGCCTGGGTGGTACGACGGGTGACACGGCAGGTGCGATGCTGGAGTTGCTGGAAGTTTCAGTGCTGGTAGGCTTGGTGCTGGCCTGATTGGGTTGCATTGAATGTTCCGGCCTCATCGCGAGCAAGCTCGCTCCCACATTGGAATGCGATCAACTGTGGGAGCGAGCTTGCTCGCGATAGCGATCTAACAGGCGCCACTCCCTTGTAACTTGATTTAACACACTCACGGGTATATACACGCACCATGCTCGACTCCCAATGCTTATGCATCAACCTGCGTCGCGCCGCCCGTGGCGTCAGCAGGCATTACGACGGCGCCCTCGACGGCTTCGGGATCAATGTTGCGCAGTATTCTTTGCTGTGCAATTTGCAGCGCCTGGATCAGCCGAGCATCTCAACCCTGGCCGAGGCCATGGGCCTGGATCGCAGCACTTTGGGGCGCAATTTGCGGGTGCTGGAGGGCGAGGGCCTGGTGAGACTGGTCGAGGGCGAGGACATGCGCAACCGCATCGTCCTGCTGACCGAGGCCGGGGCAGAGCGCCTGAAAGCGGCCTTGCCGGCCTGGGAAGCCGCGCAGCAGCGTTTGATCGATCGCCTGGGCGCCGAGAAGCGTGAAACCTTATTGAAGCTGCTGGACGAACTGGCGTGATGCCGGTTTTTTCGATCTTAAGCGGGTATATACCCGCTACCGGAGAACAATAATGACATCGATGTGGCGTACATGCGGCTGGGTTCTGTTGGGGAGTGCGCTGATCCTTGCGTTGTCTCTGGGCGTTCGACACGGCTTCGGGCTGTTTCTGGCGCCGATGAGCGCCGAGTTCGGTTGGGGCCGTGAAGTCTTTGCCTTCGCCATCGCCCTGCAGAACCTGATCTGGGGTCTTGCCCAGCCATTCACCGGCGCCCTGGCCGACCGCTTCGGCGCGGCGAAAGTGGTGCTGGTCGGTGGCATCCTGTACGCGGCGGGGCTGATTTGCATGGGGCTCTCCGACTCGGCGGTGACCCTGTCCCTGAGCGCCGGCCTGCTGATCGGCATCGGACTGTCCGGTACGTCGTTCTCGGTGATTCTGGGGGTGGTTGGTCGCGCAGTACCGCCGGAAAAACGCAGCATGGGCATGGGGATCGCCAGTGCTGCCGGTTCGTTCGGCCAGTTCGCGATGTTGCCCGGCACGCTCGGTTTGATCGGATGGCTGGGCTGGTCGATGGCTCTGCTGGCGCTGGGCTTGCTGGTCGCGTTGATCGTGCCGCTGGTGAGCATGCTCAAGGACAAGCCGCTGCCCGTCCTGGGTCACGAGCAAACCCTTGGCGAAGCGCTGCGCGAGGCTTGCTCGCATTCCGGATTCTGGCTGCTGGCGTTCGGTTTCTTTGTGTGCGGATTCCAGGTGGTGTTCATCGGGGTGCATTTGCCGGCCTATCTGGTGGATCAACATCTTCCGGCGACGGTCGGCACCACGGTGCTGGCACTGATCGGCCTGTTCAACATTTTCGGCACCTATACCGCTGGGTGGCTTGGCGGGCGCATGTCCAAGCCGCGTTTGCTCACCGGTTTGTACTTGTTGCGGGCGGTGGTCATTGCGTTGTTTCTGTGGGCGCCGGTGACCACGACCACGGCCTACCTGTTCGGCATGGCCATGGGTTTCCTGTGGCTGTCGACGGTGCCCTTGACCAACGGCACGGTAGCGACCTTGTTTGGCGTGCGAAACCTGTCCATGCTCGGTGGGATTGTTTTCCTGTTTCACCAGCTCGGTTCGTTCCTGGGCGGCTGGTTGGGTGGCGTGGTGTACGATCGTACCGGCAGCTATGACTTGATCTGGCAGGTCGCGATTCTTCTCAGTCTGTTGGCTGCCGCCCTGAACTGGCCGGTGCGTGAGCGGCCGGTGGAGCGTCTGCAAACA
This sequence comes from Pseudomonas sp. KB_15, assembly GCF_052114525.1. Classification (NCBI taxonomy): domain Bacteria; kingdom Pseudomonadati; phylum Pseudomonadota; class Gammaproteobacteria; order Pseudomonadales; family Pseudomonadaceae; genus Pseudomonas; species Pseudomonas sp. KB_15. The sequence continues at coordinate 101,869 of NZ_JBFREX010000017.1, forward strand.
CAAATGAGTGCAACATGAACAGTCTCTGGCCTCGTATCACGATTTTCGCGGTCTTCACCTTGCTGCTTGCCCTGACGTGGTGGGGCTGGCATCAGGGCGGGCTGGCGCTTTTGCAGTTGGGCATGGGGACTTGCTAGGGGGATGGCGGGGCGAGTAACGTCGAATCCTGACGATTTCTCAAGGATGTCCAGACATGTTGATGCGCTGGCTTGCAGTTCCTGCGTTACTGGTCGCGTTCACCGGGTTGGCTCAAGCGGCAGATTGCCCGGATCTTTTGCAAGGCTCTTTGCCCAAGTTGCATGCCAGGGAGTCCATCGATTTGTGCCAGCGCTTCGCTGGTAAACCGTTGGTGGTGGTCAATACCGCAAGCTTCTGTGGCTTTGCTCCGCAGTTCAAAAGCCTTGAGGCGCTGAACCAGCGCTTCAAGGATCAAGGGCTGGAGGTGATTGGCGTTCCGTCCAACGACTTCAAGCAGGAGTCAAAGGATGGCGCCGAGACCGCCAAGGTCTGCTACGTCAACTATGGCGTGACCTTCACCATGACCGAGCCGCAAAAGGTTCGCGGCGAAGAGGCGACGCACTTGTTCAAGGTGCTCGCCAGTCAAGCCAGCGCGCCGAAGTGGAATTTCTACAAGTACGTGGTGGATCGCCAAGGCAAGGTGATCGCCAGTTTTTCCAGCCTGACCAAGCCGGATGATCCCGAACTCATCGCCGCGGTAGAAAAAGCCCTGGCTTCGCCACCGCTGGTTTCGACCCCTTGACCTGTAGGAGCGAGCTTGCTCGCGAAAACCAAAACCTCAAGGCGCCTCGTACATCCTGAAAGCACGCGTCATCGTTCGCGTCCATCGCGAGCAGGCTCGCTCCCACAAAAAAAGCCCCGCCTCCGTGAGGAGAGCGGGGCTTTTTTGATTCCGATGGCGAGCGGTTCAGGCTCGCCGGGAATCATCAGAAGCGGTAGGTCGCACCGACACCGAAACCGTTGGCGCTGTTTTCGTACTTGGCGCTGTAACTGTCTACCAGGTTGGAGTGATTCACCTTGACAGCTTCTTCCTTCAGGTAGGAGTAGGCGACGTCGATGGTCAGATCATCGGTGACGTTGTAGCCGGCGCCAAGGCTGAAGATTGTGCGGTCACCTGTAGGAATACGTGGGGATCGGTCGGTATTGTTGGTAGGCGACTGGTCAAAGCTCAGGCCGGTGCGCAATACCCACTGCTTATTCAGCTGGTAGGAGGTACCGATGGCGTAGGCCCAGGTATCGTGCCAGTTCTGCTCTTCCGTAATGGTGCTGAACAGGGCCGGGGACAATGCACCGCCTTGTGCCGCTGTTACGCCGTCGTTGTTGACGGTGATGTCTTTCAAACGGCTCCAGCGAGTCCAGGTGGAACCTGCATAAAGGGTCCACGCATCCGTCAGCTGTTGTGTCACGGAGAAGTCGACAGATTCAGGTGTTTCGATTTTCAGCGAAGCATCGTATCGATTGCTTTTCAGGAAGGCGGAAGGTGAATTTGCGCCTGCGGTGATATCGGTATGACCTTCAATCTTGTATTTCACTTTCGAGTGATAGGTCAGGCCGACACGAGTGGTGTCTGTTGCTTGTACCAGGACCCCGAAGTTGTAGCCAAGAGCGACATCATCCCCTTTGATTTTGACGTGGGTATCGCCAAAAAGAGGTACATCCGACTCCAGAGTGCCGCCAATGCGGTTGATGGTCGGGCCGAAACCAATCGAAACTTTGTCGTTAAAGGCGTAGCTGACGGTAGGCTGGAAGGTGACAACCTTGACTTCACTCTTGCTGCCGAAACCGGCACCCTGGAAGCCATTTTCATAGTCGGTAATCAGACCAAAAGGTGCGTAGACACCGAGGCCGAATGCCCAGTGATCATCAATCGGCTTGACGTAATAGCCCATCGGAACGGCTGTGAATGGCACCATGTCGCCTTTGTTGGTACCCGGGTGGGCGCCTTGGGCGTCTTTGATATCAGACGAGGCATCGATAGCTGCGATCCCGCCAGTGACTTCCTGGCGCTTGATTMGCRACATGCCGGCAGGGTTGCCAAAAACAGTGCTTGCATCATCGGCAGATGAAGAGCGTCCCGCAAAACCAGTCCCCATTCCACTGATGCTCTGTTCGTTGAGGGCAAAGCCACTCGCGAAGATCTGGGTGGATGCCAAGGCAACGGCGAGACTAAGGGTGGTTTTGAGCATTACTTTTTTCATTATTAGAACTCCGGGTGATCACCGGGGCGAAAATTACCAACATTTTCGTCCCGGCGCCATAGGCTGTATGCCTTGATTTAGAGCGGTTTTGTAGGACAATCCGACCAGATTCGCGACGTGTTGCGCGATTTTTGGATCCAGAGGTGTCAGCAGGCTACCTGATTCAGGGGTGAAACACAGGTTTGCCAGGCGCAGGTGAAGTCACGCAGACGCCCTTGGGGCTGAAAGGTCTGGCGCCAGATTCTGGCCATACCCAACAAATCATCAGGGGCGGGGAGGGGGGTATTCTGTTCTTCCACCAGCAGCCAGGCGATGGCTGTGGCGTAACGCAGATTGACGGTCAGTTCGAGGTGCGGGCCACTCAGAAACGCATGCTGGCTGGCCAGGCCGCGGACCAGGCTCGCACGTTCCGGATCAAGGGCCAGGTAATGGTCCCAAAGGGCCTGGTGGCGGGGCTCGGCAATGCGGTACAGGCCGTGCCCGCGGCGGTCATGCAGGGCGGAACCGAGGGCAGACTGGCTGGCGGCAATGCCCAGCAGCAGGGATTCGGCAGTAGCGCTATGACGTCCGAGGTAGATCAAGGTCGGACGAATCACGTAGCGGCACAGTTCGCTGGCAGCGATACCCATAAAACCCTCGAAACCTGAAATGGACGGCGATACCTGAAGGGGGGCTTGGCAGCAGTGAATCGACTCAGGCTCGCCGCAAGCGGGTCAAGCCGCTTGAGTTGAAGTGTAGTGTCATATTCGCGCTGTAAAGGCCTGTTTTTAAAATATTTCCAGCGAGCAGTTATAACCGTTATATCGGATCGTGCTTAGTCGTGGTTCGAGGGTGAGGGAAACATCGGGCAATAAAAAGCCCTGCTTTTCGGGCAGGGCTTTCGGGTTTCCAGCCTTTCTGGCGTTTCAGGCAACCAGTGCCTGACGGGTACGCTCGATCACGGCCTGCAGCGGCTCGGCGCTGGAGTATTGATCGGGGTACAGGCGTTCGCTGTGACGAGCGATACCGTGTTCGTTGACCAGTGTGAAGCTGAAGCAGCCTTTGCGAGCGGCCATGATCAGGCAGTTCATTGGAGCAAAAGCGTTGGTTAGGGTGCGAATGGCATCCTGAGCGTGGATTTGAGTAGACATTAATGGTGTTCCTGCATATGACACGGATAAGAACCGTGCAACGTTAAAACGTTCCAGTAACGTCGATCACCATTGATCGAACGAAGAACCCGACTGGAACAAAGCAGCCAGTTTGAAGCGCTGACAAGTTGGCGCGCTTGGGCTGGCAGGTAGGTACTTAGGAGGGCAGGCAACACATCAAGGGCAAAGGTTCTGGGCCCGGGGTGAAGATCCTGATCAATTTGCAGGTTGGTTCGAGCAGAGTAAGCAGGCGGAGCAACGCCCTTTGCTTTCGATTCAAAGGTTGTGTTGGCGCAAGATTTACCTGGAAACCATCGAGGTGGTCGATCCCGCTTGTTCGGTGGAGGCTTCCGTCGGGAAGGCTGACCGGGGGGATTTGTTCGACCAGAATTGACTTTCAGCTTGGTACTAACGCCGCGGATACTAACGGATTGAACTGGCCAAGGGAAGTGTGTTAGCAAAAAGAATTTTCCAACAGGTGCTCAATCGGGCTGTTTTGCCTTGTAGATAAGCGTATGAAGCTGCGCTGCCTCCGATTGATACGCCCTGTAGCAGAGCAAAATCCGACCATCGGTCATCGACGTTGGTAGCAACGCAGCCGTCTAAACACCGGGTTTGCCAAGGCTTATCCCCAGGCATGACAAAAAAATGCGCCGAAAAAGTGCATGGAGATAACCGTCGCAAAGGCACTTGTGCACATTAGTTGCGCAGTCTGTCACCCCGCTGTCATCTCACGTTCAAGCGCAATGGCTGCCTGTAACGAAAATTTAAGTCAATGAAAAACATCGCTTTTTTTTACTGGTGAAAAAATCGTCAGTTTGACTGCGAGCCCCATTCCACAGGGCTTTGAGCGGGTTCGAGGGCGGTTGTCCACTGWGTTATCCACAGCTTCTGTGGATTGTCCCGAGCGCTTGCTCTAGCACGGGCGTGCCGGGATATTTTCAGCTTTACCTGTAAGAAAAAGAGAGTAAAGTTGCGCGCCTTCTGATCTGCCCCACAGTGCTTTATGAAGTTTCGCTCAGCCCCTGTTTCCTCTTCCTCCACAATACCCTCTATTGCCCCTACCAAGCGCTTTTCCATGCGCGTGGCGGAGTGGCTGTTGGACAGTCCGCATCTGGGTGAAAACCGTAACGTCAAACACATCGCCGGACGTTTGCTCAAGCAACCGGCCCGTGAAGGCGTGGTGGCTGCGCAAAGTCGCCTTGGCCAGTTGATGTGCCGGGAGTGCGGGAACGCCCGGGACCGCCGGATCGGTCAGGACCTGCTGCGTCAGGCCGCTCGGGCAGGCGATCGCCGCGCTCAACGGGAACTGGGGCTGATCGAAGACTGAGCTGTCCAAGACCGGACGCCTTGGTTAACCTTCAGGCTTAATCCGAATGGCAGGAGTGGCTATGGCAATGGACTTGACCAGCGTATTGCTGGGCCTGGCAGCGGCTGCGTTGCCGTTGCTGGTATTGGCCTGGCAACTTCAGCGTCGGGCCAGCACCACGCAAGCGGACGTTGCACTGCTGCAGGAGCGCCTGGTTATGGCGCAACTGGCGCAGGACGGATTGAATGCACAGCTCGAATCCAGCCGTGATGAAGTCGCTGATCTGACCCAGGCCAACGCCGCCAAACAGGCTGATCTGGCTGCGCTGCGTCGTGAAGTCGAACTGCTGCAGATCGAGCGCGACGACGCCCGGGACGCCGCCCATGCGTGGAATATCGAGCGCGCCGGCAAGGAAACCGAATTGCGCCGCCTGGATGCCCAGGCCGCGTCGCTCAACGCCGAATTGCGCGAGCAACAGGACAGTCACCAGCAACGCCTCAATGACCTGCAAGGTTCGCGGGACGAGTTGCGTGCGCAGTTTGCCGAGCTGGCGGGGAAAATTTTCGATGAGCGTGAGCAGCGTTTTGCCGAAACCAGTCAACAGCGTCTGGGGCAGTTGCTCGATCCACTCAAGGAACGCATCCAGTCCTTCGAAAAGCGTGTCGAGGAAAGCTATCAGAACGAGGCTCGCGAGCGATTCTCCCTGGCCAAGGAGCTGGAGCGTCTGCAGCAGTTGAATCTGCGCTTGAGCGATGAAGCCACCAATCTGACCCGTGCCTTGAAAGGGCAGAAGACCCAGGGCAATTGGGGCGAACTGATTCTTGAGCGTGTGCTTGAGCATGCGGGGCTGGAGAAGGGGCGCGAGTACCAGACTCAGGTCAATCTCAAGGGACCGGACGGCGAGCGCTTCCAGCCGGACGTGATCATTTACCTGCCGGGCGACAAGCAGGTGGTGGTCGACTCCAAGGTCAGCCTGACGGCCTATCAGCAATACGTCGCGGCTGAGGACGAGGCCATCGGCCAGATCGCCATCAAGCAGCACGTGCTGTCGTTGCGCAATCACGTCAAAGGCCTGGCCGGCAAGGATTACAAACGCCTCGATGGCTTGCACAGCCTGGATTTCGTGTTGCTCTTCGTGCCGATCGAAGCGGCGTTTTCTGCCGCGTTGCAGGCCGAGCCAACGCTGTTCCAGGAGGCATTCGATCGCAACATCGTGATCGTCAGCCCTACCACGCTGCTGGCGACCCTGCGCGTCATCGACAGCCTGTGGAAGCAGGAGCGCCAGAGCCAGAATGCCCGGGAAATCGCCGAACGGGCCGGGTGGCTGTACGACAAGTTCGTGCTGTTCATCCAGGACCTGGATGAAGTCGGCAATCGCCTGCAGCAGCTGGACAAAGCCTACAGTTCGGCACGCAACAAGCTGACAGAAGGGCGTGGCAACCTGGTCAGTCGCAGTGAACAGCTCAAGTTGCTGGGGGCACGGGCGAGCAAGAGCCTGCCGGCGGATTTGCTGGAGCGGGCGATGACGGATGTCGATGGGTTGGTAGAGTTACCGGAGTAGCTTCCAATCAAAAGCTTCGTCGGATCGCTGCCCGGAGCAAGCCCGCTCCCACAGGAATCAGTGAAGTTCACAGTTTTTGTGCTTCGCCACAATCCTCTGTGGGAGCGGGCTTGCCCGCGAAGGCGTCAGATGCAGCACTACCAGCCAGAAGACTATAACGGCAAATACCGGCTCAACAACGCCCGCAACGCCGCCGGTTTCACCGGTTTGGCCAGGTAATCCAGCCCCGCTGCATGCACCTGGTCGACCGTCTCCGGCCGGCCATCGGCGCTGATCACCACCCCTGGAACCGGCTCGCCCATTTGCGTGCGCAACCAGGCCATCAAATCGGTTCCGGTCTCGCCATGATCGAGGTGGTAATCCACCAGCGCCAATTGCGGGCGTACGCCTTCGCCCAGCAGCGTTGCGCATTCCTCGCGATTGCGCGCGGTCCAGACCTGGCAGCCCCAGCGACTGAGCAAGCTGTTCATGCCGATCAGGATGCTGTCCTCGTTGTCGATACACAGCACCTGCGCCCCATTGAGCAATTTGCCATTGAGCTCGGCGACTTTGACTGGCGCTGCGGTTTGCGCCCGGGCCAGCGGCACGCTGACGCTGAACACGCTACCGCGTCCCGGCCAGGAGCGTACGCGCAAGGTATGGCCGAGCACGCGACAGAGCCCGTCGGCAATCGCCAGCCCCAGGCCGAGGCCTTTTTCGGCCCGGGTCTGGTGACTGTCGAGGCGCTTGAACTCTTCGAAAATCACCTGTCGTTTATCTTCCGGGATACCCGGCCCACGGTCCCAGACTTCCAGGCTCAATGCTTCCTTATGCCGGCGAACCCCCAGTAGCACAGGGCCTTTGGCGTAGCGGAAGGCGTTGGTCAGGAAGTTCTGCAAGATCCGCCGCAACAGTTTGATGTCGCTGTCGATACGTAGCCTGCTGCCCCGGACGCGGAACTCCAGCCCTTGTTCCCGGGCCAGTACCTTGAATTCGGCGCCGAGGGTGTCGAACAATTCATTTAGCGCGAACGGCTTGGCATCCGGATTGATCTTGCCGTTTTCCAGGCGGGAAATATCCAGCAAGTCACTGATCAGGTCCTCAGCTGAACGCAGTGAGCTGTCCAGATGCCGCACCAGTTTTTGCGCCTCGTCCGACAAGCCCTCCTCCTGATGGGTCAGGGCTGCGGAAAACAGTCGAGCAGCGTTCAAAGGTTGCATCAAGTCATGGCTGACGGCCGTCAGGAAACGGGTTTTCGACTGATTGGCCGCTTCGGCGGTGCCCTTGGCTTCGGTCAGGGCCACGTTGAGCTGCGACAGTTCATGGGTACGTTCCGCCACCCGCTGCTCCAGGCCCTCGTTAGCTTCGGTCAGCGCGTATTCGGCTTCGCGGAACGGGGTGATGTCGGTGAAACTCATGACGAAGCCGCCGCCCGGCATCGGGTTGCCGATCAGTTCGATCACCCGGCCGTTAGGGAATAAGCGTTCGGAAGTATGCGCTCGTCCCTGACGCATCCAGTGCAGGCGACGGGCGACGTGCACTTCGGCTTCACCGGGGCCGCACAGGCCACGCTCGGCGTTGTAGCGGATGATATCGGCAATCGGCCGACCGACGCTGATCAAGCCGTCCGGGTAGTTGAACAGCTCCAGGTAGCGACGGTTCCAGGCCACCAGTTTCAGCGACTGGTCGACCACGCTGATGCCCTGGGTAATGTTTTCGATGGCGCCTTGCAGCAACGCCCGATTGAATTGCAGGACTTCAGAGGCTTCGTCGGCGATCCGTACGACGTCCTCCAGTTGCATCTCCCGACCTTCGATGGCCGCTTTTACCACCGCGCGGGTCGAAGAGGCACCGAGCACACCGGCCAGCAGGCGTTCGGTATGGGCGATCCATTCACCGTCGGCGTTCTGGTTCGGGTTGAAACCTTTGCCCTGGCGATAGGCAAAACGGATGAAGCTCTGACGGGCGCGTTCTTCGCCGACGAAGCGAGCCGCCAGTTGCAGCAGGTCGTCGATCTGTACGGCCAGCATCGAGCGTGCGCTAGGGCGGGCGCTGATTTCCTGGCCGATGAAGCGGCCTGCCTGCCAGTGCTCGGAAACCCGGGTGCGGGACAGTACCGAGACCCAGGCAAACAGCGTGAAGTTGCCGGCCAGCGACAGGACCACGCCCTGGGTCAGCGGGGTGATTGGCAGGTTCAGTGGATTACTGTGCAACCAGGCCAGCCCCGGGAATGTACTCAAGGACAGGCCGAGGCTGAGGGCAGCAATCGGCAGGATCAAGGTGTAGAACCACAGGAACGTGCCCGCGGCGAGACCAGCGAAAACGCCCCGGCGGTTGGCCTGTTTCCAGTACAGCGCACCGAGCATGGCGGGGGCCAGTTGGGTCACGGCGGCGAAGGCGATCTGGCCAATGGTCGCCAGGCTGGCAGTCGAGCCCAGCAGGCGATAACTGACGTAGGCCAGCAGCAGAATGACCACGATGCTGACGCGGCGCACCGACAACATCCACTGGCGGAACACTTCGAAAGGGCGCTCGGCGTTATTGCGACGTAGCAGCCACGGCAACAGCATGTCGTTGGAAACCATGGTCGACAGCGCCACGCTGGCCACAATCACCATGCCGGTGGCCGCCGATGCGCCACCGATAAACGCCAACAGGGCCAATGCCGGATGCGCCTGGGCCAGAGGCAGGCTGATGACGAACGAGTCCGGCAACACCGAGCTGGGCAGCATCATCTGGCCGGCCAGCGCGATCGGCACGACAAACAATGCGGCGAGGGCGAGGTAGGCCGGAAATACCCATTTGGCCAGGCGCAGGTCCTGGGGCTCGATGTTCTCGACAACGGTCACGTGAAACTGCCGCGGCAAGCAAATGATCGCCATCATCGCCACACCGGTCTGCACCACCATCGACGGCCAGTTGATGGTTTCCTTCCAGTACTGTTCGAGTCGCGGCGCCAGCATGGCCTGGTCGAACAGGTCGTCGAAACCATCGTACAGGCCGTAGGTCACGAAGGCGCCGACGGCGAGAAATGCGAACAGCTTGACCAGTGATTCGAAGGCAATGGCCAACACCATGCCGCGGTGGTGTTCCGTGGCGTCGAGGTTGCGGGTACCGAAGACAATAGTGAACAGCGCCAATACCAGTGACACGATCAGTGCGGTGTCCTGGGCGCGGGTGCCCATGGCGTCGGCACCGGCGCCGATCAGCAGGTTCACGCCGAGCACAATGCCCTTGAGTTGCAGCGCGATGTAGGGCAGCACGCCGACCAGGCAAATCAGCGCCACCACCACCGCCAATGACTGGGATTTGCCATAGCGCGCGGCGATGAAGTCGGCGATCGAGGTGATGTTCTCCTGTTTGCTGATCATCACCATTTTCTGCAGGACCCACGGCGCGCCGACCAGCAACAGGATCGGCCCGAGGTAGATCGGCAGGAACGACCAGAGCTGTTCGGCGGCCTGGCCCACGGCGCCGAAGAACGTCCAGCTGGTGCAATAGACCGCCAGCGACAGGCTGTACACCCAGGCGCGCACACGCGGCGGCAAGGGCGCGCTGCGACGGTCGCCATAGAAGGCGATGGCGAACATGATGGCCATATAGGCCAGGGCGACGGCGGCAATCAACCCGCTGGACAGCGACATGGGAACTCCAGACAAAAGACACCCGGACCTCCCGCCCGGACAGACAGTCTCGCACGACCGCCAGCGTTAGTCAGTGTCGACCAAGGTCGTGGCGTGGCGGGGTGTCGCAGGGGAGTTTCCAGTGTCTGGACGGGCCTCTTCGTCGGAACGCCGCCCGGACCAAGCCCGCTCCCACATTCGAGCGGTTTCTTTCAGGAAAAACGCGATCAACTGTGGGAGCGGGCTTGCTCGCGAATAGCGGTACTACGCAATCAACGCAATTTCGATCAACCGATGCAGCTCTTCGACCTCCAGCGCTGCCTCGGAAAACAGAATGCGGAAAACGATGGGGGCGGCGATCAGGTTGATCAGCCGATCGACACCCGGCACGGACTCGTTGGGAAAACGGTCGAGGATTGTCTGCAACTGYCCGGCAATAATAGTCGCGCAGTAACTTGGCTTGAGAGCCGCCTGTACGTCGCGCAGCATATTGCGGCCAGGTTCGGAGCTCATTTCGTCCAGGTACTGTTCCGCCCAGGCTCGAATATCGCCGCGCAGGCTGCCGGTGTGGGTGGGGTCGTTGTCGGGCTGCATACGGGCGAGGGCGACGTCGGCCAGCAGCGCCGACAAATCACCCCAGCGACGATAGATGGTCGAGGGTGTAACGCCTGCGCGCACAGCAATTTGCGGCACGGTCAGGCTGGCGCGGTCCTGCTCCTCGAGGAGTTGACGCACGGCCGAATGAATCGATTCTTGTACCCGCGCGCTGCGTCCGCCCGGGCGTAAGGTGGGAGCTGTCATCCTGGGTTTCCCGTAAAAGCCATGCCTCGGACCTTAACACAAAGAATTTGCTTTAAGAGGGATCCAGTAGCACACTCGGCAAAAGCAAAAAGTTAGCTTTTGTGGAGCGCGCCCATGCCCAATTCTCATTCAAACCGTGCCAGCCTGTGGTTTCTCGCCGTTACCTTGCTCAGTTTCCTGGCGGCCTCCACCGCGCCGACGCCGCTGTATCACCTGTATCAGGAGCAGATGCAGTTTTCGGCCGCGACCTTGACCCTGATTTTTGCCGTCTACGCCCTCAGTCTGTTGGCGGCGTTGCTGACGGTCGGATCGCTGTCGGATTACCTGGGGCGCAAACCGGTGATTTTCACAGCGGTGGTGCTGAACGTCCTGGCGATGCTGCTGTTTATCTACGCCGATAGCGTTGCGTGGCTGATCAGTGCCCGGGTCCTGCAAGGTTTTGCCACCGGCATGGCTACCGCGGTGCTGGGCGCAACGCTGCTGGATACCGACCGCGAACGGGGGCCGTTGGTCAATAGCGTTGCACCGTTGACCGGTATGGCCATTGGCGGGTTGGGCTGCGGTGCGTTAGCCGAGTTCGCCCCGGCGCCGTTGCACCTGACGTTCTGGCTGCTGCTGGCATTGTTTGTGATGCAGGCGTTGTATGTCTGGCGCTTGCCGGAAAGCGTCTCGCGGCAGGCCGGGGTTTGGGCCTCATTGCGACCTACTCTGCATGTGCCGCTGCAAGCGCGCTCGACTTTGTGGCGGGTGCTGCCGCTCAATACTGCCCTGTGGGCTCTCGGCGGTTTCTACGCTTCCCTGGCGCCTTCGTTGGTGCGCACGGCCACGGGCTCGACCTCGAACATGATTGGCGGGGCGACCGTTGCCGCATTGACGTTGACCGGTGCGCTGATGATTTACAGCATGCGCAACCGACCCGCCGACAAGGCGTTATTATTGGGCGCCAGCATGATGCCAACGGGTGTGGTGCTGATTTTGCTGGGTGTGCACAGTGCCAGCCTGCTGCTGTTCTTCCTTGGCACACTGGTCGCAGGGTGTGGTTTCGGCTCCGGTTTTCTTGGCACCTTGCGTAGTCTGGTGCCGCTGGCCTTGCCCCATGAGCGTGCCGGGCTCGTATCGGCGTATTACGCGCTCAGCTATCTCGCCTTCTGCCTGCCATCGCTGCTGGCCGGGAACCTGAGCCGAACCCTCGGTTTGGTGGCGACCATCGACGGTTATGGAACGGTGTTGATTCTTCTGGCCCTTGGCGCTTTGGCAGGTTTGATGCGCCCGCGTTCAGGCAGGGCATGTGAGGCCGGTTCCTGATTAAATATCTATGTAATAGATAACATATAGAGATATTACCCGTTATATAGATATTCTATTCGGATCTAACATGGGCTCTACCTCACGAGAGGACAGGAGTTCGCCATGACATGCGCCAATAGCATCAAGCCCGGAATCAAACCTTTCAGTCACCTGCAGCACCCACGCGAAGTGATCCGCCAGTTCACTCCCAACTGGTTCGCGGCCACCATGGGTACCGGCGTGCTGGCGTTGGCACTGGCGCAATTGCCGGTCGCCATGCCCGCCTTGCACGCCTTTGCCGAAGCCCTATGGCTGTTCAATATCGTGCTGTTTCTGCTGTTTACGGCGCTATACACGGCGCGCTGGGTGCTGTTTTTCGACGAAGCGCGGCGGATTTTCGGCCACTCCACGGTTTCGATGTTTTTCGGCACCATCCCCATGGGCCTGGCGACCATCATCAATGGCTTCCTGGTATTCGGCCTGCCGCGCTGGGGTGAAGGGGTGATTTCGCTGGCCGAGGTGCTGTGGTGGCTGGATGTGGCCATGTCGCTGGCCTGCGGCGTGCTGATCCCCTACATGATGTTCACCCGCCAGGAGCACAGCATCGACCAGATGACCGCCGTCTGGCTGTTGCCGGTGGTCGCGGCGGAAGTGGCGGCCGCCAGCGGTGGTCTGTTGGCGCCGCATTTGGCCGACGCTCATTCGCAACTGGTGGTGCTGGTGACCAGCTACGTGCTCTGGGCTTTTTCCCTGCCGGTAGCCTTCAGCATCCTGACCATTCTGTTGCTGCGCATGGCCCTGCATAAACTGCCCCACGAAAACATGGCCGCCTCGAGCTGGCTGGCCCTTGGCCCGATTGGCACCGGTGCGTTGGGCATGCTGGTGCTGGGCGGCGATGCACCGCTGATCTTCTCCGCCAATGGTCTGCCGGGAGTCGGTGAAATTGCGGCAGGATTGGGGCTGGTGGCCGGTATCACCCTGTGGGGTTTCGGTTTGTGGTGGATGCTGATGGCGCTGCTGATTACCGTGCGCTACTTGCGTGCCGGCATTCCGTTCAATCTCGGCTGGTGGGGCTTTACCTTTCCGTTGGGCGTCTATTCTCTAGCGACATTGAAACTGGCCAGCACCTTGAACCTGACGTTTTTCAATGTGTTTGGCTGTGTGCTGGTGGCGTTGCTGGCGGTGATGTGGCTGATTGTCGGCAAGCGCACGGTGCTGGGCGCCTGGCGGGGCGAGCTGTTTGTCTCGCCGTGCATTGCCGGATTGAAGAAATAACCGGCAAAGATTAGGTAAGGTGTGGCCTGAATCGGTTTTCGATACTCCAATTACAGTATCCAGGCCACTCTCTACATAATCAGGGACACATGGAAGATGAGTCACCCCTCACAGTTCACCTTGTTGCGTACCCGGCGCTTCCTGCCGTTCTTCATTACCCAGTCCCTTGGGGCGTTCAACGACAACGTGTTCAAGCAGTCGTTGATCCTGGCCATTTTGTACAAGTTGAGCATCGAGGGTGACCGCTCTATCTGGGTCAACCTGTGTGCGTTGCTGTTCATTCTGCCGTTTTTCCTGTTCTCGGCACTGGCCGGGCAATTCGGGGAAAAGTTCGCCAAGGATGCGTTGATCCGCCTGATCAAGCTTGGGGAAATCGCCATCATGGCGGTCGGTGCGATTGGCTTCCTGTTCGATCACCTGTCGCTGATGCTGGTGGCGCTGTTTGCCATGGGGACTCACTCGGCGCTGTTCGGGCCGGTGAAATATTCGATCCTGCCGCAAGCCTTGCATGAAGATGAGCTGGTGGGGGGCAACGGCCTGGTGGAAATGGGCACCTTCCTGGCGATCCTTGCCGGCACCATTGGCGCCGGGGTCATGATGTCTTCGGCGCATTACGCACCGGTGGTGTCCACGGCGATCATCGGCATTGCCGTGCTCGGCTACCTGGCCAGCCGCAGCATTCCCCGCGCGGCGGCCGCCACGCCGCAATTGCGCCTGAACTGGAACATCTTCAGTCAGTCCTGGGCCACGTTGAAACTGGGCCTGGGGCAAACGCCCGCGGTGTCACGCTCGATTGTCGGCAACTCGTGGTTCTGGTTTGTCGGGGCGATTTATCTGACGCAGATCCCGGCCTATGCCAAGGAATGGATGCACGGCGACGAAACCGTGGTGACGCTGATTCTGACGGTGTTCTCGGTCGGCATCGCATTGGGTTCGATGCTGTGCGAGAAGCTCTCCGGGCGCAAAGTCGAGATTGGCCTGGTGCCGTTCGGATCGTTCGGCCTGACCGTATTCGGTCTGCTGCTGTGGTGGCATTCCGGCTTAATACCGGACAGCGCCGCCGGCCATGGCTGGATCGACATCCTCGGTTTTGGCCACGCCTGGCTGGTGTTGCTCGACATCCTCGGCCTGGGCGTCTTCGGCGGTTTCTACATCGTGCCGCTGTACGCGCTGATCCAGTCACGTACGGCGGAGAACGAGCGGGCGCGGGTGATTGCCGCCAACAACATCCTCAATGCGTTGTTCATGGTGGTGTCGGCGATTGTCTCGATCGTCTTGCTGAGTGTGGCCAAGCTGTCGATCCCGCAGCTGTTCCTGGTGGTGTCGYTGCTGAACATCGGTGTCAACGCCTACATCTTCAAGATCGTCCCCGAGTTCACCATGCGTTTCATGATCTGGCTGCTCAGCCATTCCATGTACCGCGTCGAGCACCGCAACCTGGATCTGATCCCCGATGAAGGCGCGGCGTTACTGGTGTGCAACCACGTGTCGTTCGTCGATGCCTTGTTGATTGGCGGCGCGGTGCGGCGGCCGATTCGCTTTGTGATGTATTACAAGATCTACAACCTGCCGGTGCTGAATTTCATCTTTCGTACCGCGGGGACGATTCCTATCGCGGGGCGTCATGAAGACATCCAGATCTACGAAAAGGCCTTCACGCGCATTGCCCGGTATCTGAAGGACGGTGAACTGGTGTGCATCTTCCCCGAGGGTAAATTGACCGCCGATGGCGAGATCAATGAGTTCAAGGGCGGGTTGACGCGGATTCTCGAAGAGACACCAGTGCCGGTGATTCCATTGGCCTTGCAGGGGTTGTGGGGGAGTTTCTTCAGCCGCGATCCGGGCAAGGGGCTGTTTCACCGCCTGTGGTCGCGAGTGACATTGGTGGCTGGGCCGGCGGTGGCGTTTGAAGTGGCGGAGCCGGCGAAGTTGCAGGCGTTGGTGGGGGAGTTGCGTGGGTCCGCTAGATAGCCGCTGGCTGTGCTGGCCTCATCGCGGGCAAGCCCGCTCCCACAATAATCGCAGGTGTACACAAAATGTGTGATTCACCTCCAGCCCTGTGGGAGCGAGCTTGCTCGCGATGGCGGTCTGAAAATCAAGCGCTGACCTTGAGCCCGACCAATCCGCTAATGATCAACGCCACACTCGCCAGCCTCACCAGCGCCATCGACTCGCCAAACAGAATGATCCCGGCGATCACCGTGCCAACGGCGCCGACACCGGTCCAGATCGCATAGGCCGTACCCAGCGGCAGTTCCTTCATTGCAAGGCCGAGCAAGCCAAGGCTGATAACCATGGCCGCAACGGTCAATACAGTGGGGAGCGGGCGGGTGAAGCCGTCGGTGTACTTGAGGCCGACGGCCCAGCCCACTTCGAACAGGCCGGCGAAAAACAGAATGATCCAGGACATGAAGACCTCCATCGTCTGACGGGGTCGTCCCCTGATTAATGACTCGATCGAGCCGCGAGGTCGTCCTCGCGATGGGCAATATAGTGCCCAGCATTAACCCGGGGATCAAGTTTTCAGATCAAGATCGCGAGTCAGTCACTGACCTGTTGCGCCGCTATTTCCCGATCCTGCTTTTCACTCATGCGGCGGAAATACGTGGAGAGCAATGCCCCGGAAATATTGTGCCAGACACTGAACAATGCACTTGGCACTGCCGCCAGTGGCGAGAAGTGCGCACTCGCCAACGCGGCACCCAATCCGGAGTTCTGCATGCCGACTTCCAGGGCCAGGGACTTGCGCTGAGCCAGAGGCAGCTTGAACAGGCGCCCGGTGAAGTAACCCAGCAGGTAGCCAAAGCTGTTGTGCAGCATGACCACGGCCATGATCAACAGGCCGGACTCGGCAATCTTCGCCTGGCTGGCGGCGACGACTGCCGTGACGATGATCACGATGCTGACCACCGACACCAGCGGTAAAACGTCCACCGCATGACGGACCTTGTTGCCGAGCAAGCGTTGGGCAACCACGCCCAGCACGATCGGCAACAGCACCACTTGCAGGATCGACCAAAACAACTCCATGAACGACACCGGCAACCAGGCCGAGGCCAGCAGCCAGATCAGCGCCGGCGTAAGCAGCGGGGCGAGGAGGGTGGTGACGGCGGCGATGGCCACCGACAGCGCCAGGTCGCCACGGGCCAGCCAGGTCATCACGTTCGACGATGTGCCGCTTGGGCAGCAGCCGACCAGAATCACGCCGACGGCGATTTCCGGCGGCAAGTGGAACACCTGGCAGAGCAACCACGCCACGCCCGGCATGATCACGAAATGTGCAACCACGCCCAGAGCCACGCGCCAGGGATGGCGAGCGACTTCGGCGAAGTCTTCGAGCTTGAGGGTCAGGCCCATGCCGAACATCACCAGCCCGAGCAAGGGCACGATGGCGCCTTTGAGGCCGAGGAACCACGCCGGCTGCAGGAACGCCACGACAGCGAAAATCAGTACCCAGTAAGCGAAGGTGTTACCGACAAAACGACTCAATGCAGCCAGTGCGCGCATGGCCTTATCCTTGTTATTAAGTAGCTCCACAAAAACCAATGTAGGAGCGAGCCTGCTCGCGATGAGGGACTAACATTCAACAGGGATGTTGACTGACATTCCGCTATCGCGAGCAGGCTCGCTCCTACAGTTTGGATATCACCAGGGTTTAGATCCCCTGCGGAGTCTCTTCACCACCCAGCGCTTCAACCAGCGCCGGCAGGAAGTCGCCGAAGGTCAGCATCATCAGGGTGAAGCTGGCGTCCAGTTGGCCCAGGGCTTCGTCGCCGCCGTCCTGTTCCGCCTGGTCTTGCAGCAGGTCTTCGAACTTCAGGCGCTTGACCACCATCTTGTCGTCGAGGACGAATGACAGTTTGTCCTGCCAGGCCAGGGACAGTTGGGTGACCACTTTGCCGGTGCTCAGGTGCAACTGGATTTCTTCGCTGGTCAGGTCCTGACGCTTGCAACGCACAATGCCGCCGTCTTCGTGGGTGTCGCGCAGTTCGCACTCGTCCAGTACAAAGAAATCGTCCGCGGCTTTCTGCGTGGTGACCCACTCGGTCATGGTAGCGGTCGGGGACATTTTCACGGTCAGCGGACGCACCGGCAGGGTGCCGATCACTTCGCGCAAGGTCGACAGCAAGTCTTCGGCGCGTTTCGGGCTGGCCGAGTTGACCAGGATCAGGCCCTGTTTGGGCGCGATGGCAGCAAAGGTCGACGAGCGGCGGATAAAGGCGCGAGGCAGGAAGGCCTGGATGATTTCATCCTTGATCTGATCCCGTTCCTTCTTATAGACCTTGCGCATTTGCTCGGCTTCGATCTCTTCGACCTTTTCCTTGACCGCGTCACGCACGACGCTGCCCGGCAAAATACGTTCTTCCTTGCGCGCGGACACCAGCAGGAAGTCACCGCTGATGTGCACCAGCGGCGCATCTTCGCCTTTGCCGAACGGCGCGACGAAACCGTAGGTGGTCAACTCCTGGCTTGCACATGGACGCGCCAGTTTGGTGGCCAGTGCAGTTTCCAACGCCTCGGCATCAACAGGCAGATCTTGGGTCAGGCGATAGATAAGCAGGTTTTTGAACCACATGGGGTGAGTCTCTCCTTTATACAAAGGGGGGCATTATTGTCTTCGCCGTGCCATAGGCCAACCTTTCTCTAAGCCTTTGGAAGGCCTGAGAAAATTATTTTAAAAAGTGCTTGCCAGAGGTTGGGTCGCTCCGTAGAATGCGCGCCACACCGAAGCGAAGGGTGATTAGCTCAGCTGGGAGAGCGTCTGCCTTACAAGCAGAATGTCGGCGGTTCGATCCCGTCATCACCCACCATTCGTTTTCAGTGTTACGCGCAGCGGTAGTTCAGTCGGTTAGAATACCGGCCTGTCACGCCGGGGGTCGCGGGTTCGAGTCCCGTCCGCTGCGCCATATTCGGTAACCTGGAACACTGAACGCCAGGTCACCACAGAAAGCCCGCCTTGTGCGGGCTTTTTGCTGTCCTGGATTTGGCTTTCCTCGCTCCCTGTAGGAGCGAGCCAGCTCGCGAAGGACCGCGTAATTTCAGATGCCCAGCGGCGCCCATGGTTTTTTCGCGAGCAAGCTCGCTCCTACAGTCCGGCATTGCGGGCGTGACGGTAGTCGCTGACAGCTTCATATACAGCTTTGCGCAGGCGATTGATCCCGCCGATGGGGCGGTGTGCCTCGATACCGAACCAGGGATTGAATGACTGGTTGTCGCATTGCAGGTTCAGCGCCGGTGTATCGAAGTCCTGCGCCGACACCTTGATCTGCGCCACCGTCTCGAAGGGCGCATCACTTTCGCGCCATTCAATGCTGGTGTCCTCAATCGGCATGTACTTGTTGGCGTCCTGTCGCTGGATTTGCAAGACGAAACACGCGGGTACCCGGTCGGTCGATAACTGTTGATTCAGCGCATTGCGCAGGAAGTTCGGCAACTTGCGATTTTGTTCCGGCAGGTTGTAGGCCGGGCAACTGCCCGGATCGGGCATGACCCGGAACTTCGCATTGGCTTCACCGAATTTGTAGGGTGAAACCGAAAAGTACGTCGTCCGGGTTGGGCTCGATGGAGCAGGGGACAATGTTGCCAAGGCAATAAACAGGTGGCGAACTTGCCACGAACGTGGATCCCGGCCCGGAAAAAACGCCATCATTTTTTTACCGTCGGCCTGGGCAGCGACGTTCTGACGGTATTCGGCCACGCTACTTACAAAGAAGTTCGGATGGCTGAACATCACAAAGTCCTGTTCGCTTCGCCCCTGCTGATCGCTCAATAGTTGTTTGCCCGGAACATCGAACAGCTTGATCGCCATGCCCCGGGCATCGCGGATGCTGTCGAACTGCGGGTAGGCATTGCCATTGGACAGGCGCATCGTCGCTTGCCAGGTTTTGCCCGGCTCGCTGAACACGCCCTGGCGCAATTCGCTGGCCAGTTCCGGCAACACCTGAACTTCGGCTTTGACGCAGCCGTGGGCCTTGGCATGGGCATCGCGCAGGTAGCGGGTGCTTTCACGGTGCTGATCGACGATGCGCACAGCGGTCTGGATGATGTCCTGGGTCATCGCGGCTTCATCGTCCGCAATCAACTCCTGCGCCGAGACCGGTCCGCGCTGCTGCCAGGCAAACCAGGCGCTGGCCAATGCCCAGCCAAGCACTCCAAGACCCAGCAGCCACAGCAACAGCTTGCCGAGGAAGGCGCCCAGGCGCAGCCAGAGTGTAATCAGCATGAGAGAGTCCCTGTGACTGAGGCTGTGGTCATGGCAATTGCGCTTCCAGCGGGCCGCCCAGCACTTTCAGGTATTCCAGCAGTGCCCAGCGTTCTTGCGGCTGCAACCCGCGGCCAATCACGCCATTGCCGAGATTGCCGGCACGGAATTCATGACCACTGTTGTGGTTGCCGGTGATTCGCGTGTCGAACAGGAAACCGTTGGTAAAGGCTTCGGTGCGGTAACCCAGGTGCCCCGGGTCGTATTCGAAAGTGCCTTTGTAGAACGTGGTCGCACGTTCATCCTGAGGTGACAGCAATTGATAAATGCTCGGTACCGAACCGTTGTGCAGGAACGGCGCTGTCGCCCATACACCCGCCAATGGCCTGGCCTTGTACGAACGCAATTCGCGCACACCGATCGGCAGGCCGAAACCGTCCATTTCAGGGCGCTCGGCAGGGGTAACATTGGCGTCTTGATACGCGCGGTCCTGGACAAATGCCGTGACATAGGCCAGCCCCTTGGCCACGGACATTTTGCTCAGGTCCAGTGGCTCGGCGGGTTTGGGTTCCACATCAAGTTTTTCCAGTTCCGCCTGCTTCCATTGCAATGCTGTGAGGTCGAAGCGGTGGTCGGCGATGTTGTTGGCCGCACCGGGGTCAGTGCCGATGTAATTCACCGGGACCATTTTCAGATGCTGGACATATCGCCCGTCGCCCTGGGTGGTACGCGGTACATGACAACCCGCGCAGTTTTCGGTGAACAAGGCGCGACCCTTTGCTGCCAGAGGTTTGTCGACCGCGCCCAACAGATCTTCCGGCCAGGCCGGAGGCGCGAGTCGTTGCAGGGTTTCTTCGATCAGGTGCAGATCGCGCACGCGCACGCTGGAGGGATAGCGGGCATCGCCCATCAGCGGCTGGCCGTTCCCGTCGAAGAAATTCAGCGTGGCACCGACGCCCAACGCCTCGCCGATGTTGCGCGCCATCGGTTGTTTCGCCGAACCGTTCCACTGCACCCATTCGAACGTCCACATGTCCCACAACTGTGGATAGTCGACCGGGGCATTGGCCACGCGGTAGTTGTCGGGGGAAATCGCATCACCGAAGCTGGCGTTGGCGATGCGCCCGAAGGCGTCTGTGCGCCCCGGACCTTCTTCGGTCGGATAGAGCCCGCGATGGGTATCGTTCCAGGCCACTTTGAGGAACGTATCCATTGAAGATTTGAATTCTTTGCGCAGTTGTTTGTGGTGCGTCTCGTAGTCCTGACCCAGCACATTGCGTGCGAAGCGCTCGAATTTCCACGGGTTGTAGTAAGTCGAGGCCAGGCTGACCACCAGCGCTTGTCCGAAACTGCCCCCTTTGAGTGTAGGAACACTGGAGGGCAGAACATGCTGCGCCGAGCCACCGTCGATACGCACGGCCTGGCCCTTGAAACGCAGTTCACCGGTATGGCAGGCCGCGCAGGTGACATCCAGAAACACATCCGGGCTCCCCGCATTCTGATGCCGGGTAAAGCCTGCCGGGAGGTTGCCGGGGTTGTTCGGTGTCGGTTTCTGGCCGGGGTCCACCAGAAAACCGAAACGGGCGAGGTACTCGGGGGCGGCGAAGCGTTGCTGCGAGAAGGGCAGTTCGAGGGCGGTGAACCAGTCGTAGCGCAAGCCTTTGACCTGAGTGCCCTGGGGTGTGAAGTAATAAGTTTCTCGATCGGCGGCGCTCCATTGCTCCAGGTAGTGCACCTGTTGTGCCGGCGACCAGGCCGGCAATTTCGGGTTGGCGACATAGTAAAGAACCACGGCCATGACCAGTCCGAACAGTACTGCGATGAGAGCCAGCAGGCGAAAGAAGAGGCGCAAGATAAACATCCTTGTTGAACTATCATGTCGTTATGCCTGAGTGCCGAAGGTGCGGCAAGAGGCCATTACGCCAGATGTTGCAGGTTCAGGAATCAGCCTGCGTCGGAACAAGATGAAAGAAGCTTCATCCCCCGAATGGTGAAATGCGTTTAAACACCTGAACTTATCAATTGTTTCCGGCTCTCATGCCGGTAGCCATTGGTCGTGGCGGCCTGATAAGCTCGCGGCTTTACTCGATTGCCCTTTAGGCGCATGAACAAGGAAATAGCATGAAACAGCATCGGTTGGCGGCGGCGGTGGCCCTGGTTAGCCTGGTACTCGCGGGTTGTGATTCGCAGACCAGCGTAGAGCTGAAAACTCCGGCGCAAAAAGCTTCCTACGGCATTGGCCTGAACATGGGCAAGAGCCTGGCTCAGGAAGGCATGGATGATCTGGATTCCAAAGCTGTAGCCCAGGGCATCGAAGACGCCGTCGGCAAGAAAGAGCAGAAGCTCAAGGACGAAGAACTGGTTGAGGCGTTCGCCGCACTGCAAAAGCGTGCTGAAGAACGCATGGCCAAGATGAGCGAAGAGTCGGCCGCTGCCGGCAAGAAATTCCTCGAAGAAAACGGCAAGAAAGCCGGCGTGACCACCACCGCTTCGGGCTTGCAGTACGAAGTAGTGCAGAAAGCCGATGGCCCTCAGCCAAAGCCGTCTGACGTAGTGACCGTTCACTACACCGGCAAGCTGACCAACGGCACCGTATTCGACAGCTCCGTCGAGCGCGGCAGTCCGATCGATCTGCCGGTCAGCGGTGTGATCCCGGGTTGGGTCGAAGGCCTGCAACTGATGCACGTTGGCGAGAAGTACAAACTGTACATCCCTGCTGACCTGGCTTACGGCGCTCAAAGCCCGAGCCCGGCGATTCCAGCCAACTCGGTGCTGGTATTCGACCTGGAACTGCTGGCCATCAAGGATCCGGCAAAAGAAGACGCCGCTGCCAAGTAACCAGCGTCTGCTTCGATAACAACGCCTCGCTTATGCGGGGCGTTGTTGCATCTGGCGTTCGGCACGGGTAAAAAAAACGAACAGGCGCTCTAGGTCGGAGTCTTAGGCATAGTAGGCGTTGGCGGTAGACGCACCAGGCCGCCAAGTCAATGAAATTATGGGTTTTTTTTGATGAGTAAAAAACGCCCGATCTGAACGGAGGCCTTGTAAAGCGGGGCTTACAGCGATGAAAAGCAGCTCTGTTCACAAGGTTATCCACAATTTGTGTGGATAACATTTCAACGGGAGGAATGATGAAAGCACCCTGGAGTTTCGCTCGATTCCTGCCACTGGCTGGACGCCTGCTGGCGCGCGGCCGATTGCCGACCCTGTTGTTTGCGGTCGCCAGCAAAGGCGCGAGCCAGGGCAATCGACTGGGCAAGATCAAGGACGATTTGAAGCTGTTGCAGGCACTCTGCCTGGCCTACTGGCGCGGTGAGTATCGTGCCATCAGCCCCAAGGCGCTGGTTTCGGTTGTCGCGGGCCTGATGTACTTCCTCAGTCCGGTGGATGCGATCCCGGACTTCATACCAATGTTTGGCATGCTCGATGACATCGCCGTACTGGCATGGCTGATGAAAGTCCTCGACGACGAACTCAATGCCTTCCGTGCCTGGCGAAAGCGGCAGGTGCCGGAGAAGCTCGCGGTGGTCGAGCGCCTGCCTGATACCCCCGAGCAACTTCAACTTCAAGGCCCGAAAAAACACTGAGTCGATTTCGACCTGTTCACAGATTGATGCCCCCCGCGACCTTGGCCGCTGTTAGGATTACACTTCTAGGGAAAAGTGCCGACTCGCTAAGTGTTGTTGTCCTACGGGGTAGTCATGGATATTCAGATAATTACACGCGAAGGCGAACCCGAATATGCGGTTCTGCCATGGGCTCAGTATCAGGCGTTACTGAAAGCAGCAGGCATCAAGGAGCAGGCGTCGCCTGAAGCCATGAAGCTTCAGGCGGCAACACCAGACGCGATTCTTCCGGGTCTGGATCAACTACGCAGTTTGCGCGAAGGAAAGGGCATCGCCATCGAGGCGCTGGCCCGCACGGTAGGCATCAGCCCGTCTTACCTGGCCATGATCGAAAGTGGCGAGCGTCTGCCCGACGCCGCGATTCGTCGCAGCCTGGCCTGGGAATTGACGGTGCCAGGGTGGAGGGATGAATCGTGAGCGTACGCATCAGTCGTCAACATTGGGACGGATTGCTGGGCGAACTGGATCAGGCGCGTCGTCAGCGCCATCTTCTGACTTATCGGGCATTACTGGAACGTTTGCAGTTGCCGACACCGGCCATGCAAACCCTGACGGCGGCGCTTGAGCATCTGGCGGCACTGGACGCCAGGGCAGAGCAGCCATTGCGCAGTTCACTGGTGATCAGCCAGGGCGCCAGTCGCCTGCCGCGCACCGGATTTTTTGAATGTGTCGAGCGCCTCGGGCGCTTTTCCGGGCCGTCGGACGGCGTTGCCGCCGCGTCCTGGCATGCTTCGGAAGTGGTGCGGGTGTTCGAGTACGAATACCCGGAATCGGCCGAGGCCTGAGTGTTTTTGCAACTCAAGGCGCGATCCGGATATTGGCTCGCGCGCAGACTGTTTCACTGGCCGTGGTTTGTTCGCCAGCCGCAGGGCTGGCGCTGGCTTGAAGGCCAGTTTGCACGCATGGCCAACCTGGGCGACGTCGGCGCCCAGAGCTTCTATGGGCATATCCTGACGTTTCGTGGCGTCGGCCTTGGCGCTCGTGAAGAGGGCGCGCGTTTGTTGCGCCTGGCGGCGTTGGCGGGCGATGGCAAGGCGGCGTATCAAGTTGGAGTGATCAGTCTGGCCGGGACGGCGAGCAAGGCACCGGATCCGGTTGAAGCCGCGCGGTTCTGGGAGATCGCGGCGAAGGCCGGGCATCCGTTGGCGCCGATCAAGCTCGAAGAGCTGAAGTCTTCCTCGGCACCTCGTTGATTGGCGTGATGCCGAGATCCCTTATCGATGCCCGGTAACGAGCACCTCTTCAACAGTCGAAACCACCCGGCTATCAATCACGTGCACGCTATACCCCTGCACATTCTTCGCATGGTGCTTGGCTTGTGACGCCATTTCCGCCAGCTGGCTCGCATCGAGTTGTCCACAGGCCTGTGGATGCAGATGCACAACGCCGATCGACAGCGACAACAGCGCAAACTCCTGCCGTACGCCCTGTCGATTTGGTGCGATGAAGCATCCGGCCTCCAGGTGTTCGCTGCGGTAGAAACGTCGGCACTGGCTCTGGAAGTCGTCGAGCAACTGGTTCAAACGTTTGCGCCAGTCTTCCGGGCCGAGCACCAGCAGGAAATCATCACCGCCGATGTGGCCGACGAAGTCGCGGGACGGGTCGATGCGGTCGTTCAGGCATTGGGCCAGGCACAGCAGGACTTCGTCGCCGCGGCCATAGCCGTAGATGTCGTTGAAAGGTTTGAAGCTATCGATGTCCACGTAGCAGATCACCGATTCCCGTTGCTGTTGCAGCAGCCGCGTCAGGCATTGCTGGATCGGCACGTTGCCCGGGAGCAAGGTCAGCGGGTTGGCGTAGCGGGCCTGCTGGATCTTCAGTTCCGTGATCAGCTTGAGCACGTCAATCACCCGGCCCAGTCCCAGGTAGCCGCCGTTGAGGGTGATGATGAAATCTTCTTCGATGCGCTGGCGGGCACGGCCTGTGATCAGGCGGCTGACTTGTTGCAGCGACTGACTCAGCTCGACGGCGAGGAAGTCATCGTTCATCAACCGGCTGATGGGTTTGCGGGCGAACAGATCGGTGGCAAAGGGCTTGAGCAGGGCATCGGAGAGCGAATGCCGATGGACGATACCGCAAGGCTGACCCTGTTCATTCAGGATCGCCAGCGAGTTCAGGTTGGCCTGGCGGCGAAAGGCTTCGAGCACCGTGGCGGTCGGAGTGTCGCGGTCCATGGCAGGTTGCTCGTTGAGCAGGGCGCTGAGGTCGCTGCCGTCCTCGCTCAGTACAACAGCGGTGCTGTCCTGTCGGGGCATCAATGCCCGGGCATCCCGCGGTGGGTGTTCCTGGGGGCGGCAGAGCAGATAGCCCTGGACCAAATCCACACCCATCTCGGTCAGCACCGTGAGCTCTTCCGGTAACTCGATACCTTCGGCAATGACTTGCGCCCGCGAGGCCTTGGCGATTTTCAGGATCGAGCCGACGAATTCGCGCTTGAGCGAATCCTGATGAATGCCATCAATGAAATGCCGGTCGATTTTCACGTAATCCGGCCGCAGCTCCGACCACAAGCGCAAACTCGAATAACCCGCCCCCAGATCATCCAGCGCAATCGAAAACCCCATCGCCCGATAGTGATGCAGGGCGGTTTGCAGCAACTGGAAATCATCCGTCGGCGTTTGTTCCGTGAGCTCGATGACCACCTGACTCGGCGCAATGCCGAAGTCCTGCAGCAATTGCAGGGTGCGCCCYGGTTGATGGGCCGCTTCGAGAAGGGATTCCGGGGATACGTTGAGGAACAACATGCCAGGCAGTTGTTGCTCATTGAAGCGTCGGCAAGCGCTTTCGCGGCAGGCAATCTCCAGCTCGCTCAGGCGTCCGGCCTGGCGGGCGACGGCGAACAGGGCGACAGGGGAGTGCAGAGGGCTGTTGGAGGGGCCGCGACTGAGGGCTTCGTAACCGAGAATGCGCCGTTCAGAGAGGCTGATGATCGGTTGGAACAGGCTGTGCAGACCGCTTTGAGTCAGAATTGAGCTCAATGCACTCAGCTGTTCGGTTGTGGTCATGGCGATCTCTGGCGATAAAAAAAGGACCGGCGTGCCCTTGGTAAAAAGAGCACGCCCGGTCCTTTATTTCACGACAGAATGATGACTGCTTGATGACGCTCCGGGGAGCGTCAACATTAAATTGCCATCAGTTGCTTGTAATAACTCAGTGCTTGGCCACTGCCGTGTTGAGTTTCAGGTAATCCAGCAGAATCCGCCCGGTTTCGCTCAGGTAGGCGTCGTCTTCCGGCTTGGTCTTGTCATCCTCGGCCGCAATAGCGTCCTCGTCTTCTTTCTTCAGCTCTTTGAGCGGTTCTTCGCCCTTGGCCTTGCGACGGATGTTTTCCATGGCCAGTTGCTTGGCTTCGATGTCGGCGTGCTGGGCACGGCGCTCGGCTTCATTGAGGCTGACGGTTTTTTCGGCCATCAGTTTCTGCGCCAGGGCCAGCTTGTCGCGGATGAACACGAACTCTGCATCCTTGGCCGTGCGCACGTCATGCTCGGACTTGAGCTGTGAAATGTACGGCTTGAACGGATCCACCGCAGGCTTGATTGCGGCCTTGATGGTGTCCCACGGCATGGCTTCGGGCAGGGCGCTTTCACCGATTTCCTTGGTGTCGATGATCGACGGGTAATCGATGTCCGGCAAGACGCCCTGATGCTGGGTGCTCTGCCCGGAAACCCGGTAGAACTTGGCCAGGGTCAGTTTCAGTTCGCCATGGTTGAGCGGCTGAATGGTCTGCACGGTGCCTTTTCCGAAGGTCTGGCCGCCGATGATCAGTGCGCGATGGTAGTCCTGCATGGCGCCGGCAAAAATCTCCGAAGCCGAGGCAGACAAGCGGTTGACCAGCAATGCCATCGGGCCTTTGTAGAACGCGCCCGGGTTTTCATCTTCCAGGACATCGACGCGGCCATCGGCGTTACGCACGAGCACGGTCGGGCCTTTGTCGATGAACAGGCTGGTCAGCTCGGTGGCCTCTTGCAAGGAACCGCCGCCGTTGTTACGCAGGTCGATGACCACGCCGTCGACTTTCTCTTTCTGCAACTCGGTCAGCAGCTTCTTGACGTCGCGGGTGGTGCTCTTGTAATCCGGGTCGCCGGCACGGAAGGCCTTGAAGTCCAGATAGAACGCCGGGATTTCGATGATGCCGAGCTTGTAGTCCTTGCCGTCCTGCTTCAGGTTCAGTACCGACTTCTTCACGGCCTGGTCTTCGAGCTTCACCGCTTCACGGGTGATCGGCACGATCTTGGTGGTCTGGTCGTTCGGCGCATTGCTGGCCGGGATGACTTCCAGGCGCACCACGGTGCCCTTCGGACCACGGATCAGCTTGACCACTTCGTCCAGGCGCCAGCCCACCACGTCGACCATTTCCTTGTTGCCCTGGGCAACGCCGATGATCTTGTCGGCCGGTGCAACCTGCTTGGTCTTGTCCGCCGGACCTGCCGGCACCAGGCGCACGACTTTCACCTGGTCGTTATCGCTCTGCAACACGGCGCCGATGCCCTCGAGGGACAGGCTCATGTTGATGTCGAAGTTCTCCGCGTTATCCGGCGACAGATAGTTGGTGTGCGGGTCGTAGGACATGGCGAAGGTATTGATGTACGCCTGGAAGATGTCTTCCGCGCGGGTCTGGTCCAGGCGTGCCAACTGGTTCTTGTAGCGCTTGGTCAGGGTTTCCTGGATCTGCTTGGGCTCTTTGCCGGCGATCTTCATCCGCAGCGCTTCATCCTTGACGCGTTTGCGCCACAGGTCGTCGAGTTCTGCGGAGGATTTGAGCCAAGGGGCGTCCTTGCGGTCGATCAGCAAGGTTTCTTTGGTGGTGAAGTCCATCTTGTCGACGCCTTTGTCCAGCTCGGCAAGAGCGAAGTCCAGACGCGCCTTTACGCGGTCCAGGTAGCGCTTGTAGATGGTGAACCCGGCGTTGAGGTCGCCGCTCTTGAGGAAGTCGTCGAACTGCGTCTTCCACTTGTCGAATTCGGCAATGTCGCTGGCCATGAAATAGCTGCGCGACGGATCCAGCAGCTTGAGGTAGCTGTCGTAGATGATCACCGAGCGCGCGTCATCGAGCGGTGGCTTGCTGTAGTGGTGGCGTTTGAGCAACTCCACGACGTTCAGACTGGCGATCACTTCGTCACGATCGGGTTGAAGCTTGTCCCAGCTATTGGCTGCGAATGTATTGCTCGACATCGGCAGCAAGCCGATACCGATGAACAAGGCGAGAGCAGTGCTGGGGAACAGATGCTTCATGCTGATTCGACGCRGGGACAATTGATAACGCATATTAGGCCGTCTTTGAAGTCGCCGGTTCTTTGAGAGCCGGTCGCATAATGCAAAAAGCCCGACGCTATAACTTCGGGCTCAGTCCAGACTCACTATGGAGGCACTGTGAAAGCATTGCAAGGCGTTGACGGTCAAGCGGTATGGGTTGATGAGGCGAGTCCTGCGTGCGATGTAGGACAAGTTCGTATTCGAGTGGCTGCAGCGGGCCTCAATCGTGCCGATTTATTGCAGAAAGCGGGTCTTTACCCGCCACCACCGGGGGCCAGTCAAGTGCTCGGTCTAGAGTGCTCGGGAGTAATCAGCGAGGTGGGGCCGGGTTCATCCTGGCAGGTTGGCGACCGGGTTTGCGCCTTGCTGGCCGGGGGCGGGATGGCCGAAGAGGTGGTTGTCGACGGGCGGCACGTGCTGCCGGTTCCCGACGGAGTGTCACTGGTCGCAGCGGCTGCATTGCCCGAAGTTTATGCAACGGTCTGGCTGAATTTGTTTCAACTGGCTGCGCTCAAGCCAGGTCAGAAAGTTCTTCTGCATGCTGGAGCAAGTGGAATTGGTTCAGCGGCCATTCAGCTGTGCAAGGCCTTCGGCAACCCGTGTTGGGTCAGCGCCGGCTCCGCCGAGCGACTGGCGTACTGCGAAGCGCTGGGCGCCCAGGGCGGCGTGGTGCGTAACGAGGATCTGGAGAGCCTGCGGGATCTGGGGCCGTTCGACGTGATACTCGACCCGGTGGGCGGCAATTACGCGGCATTGAACCTCAAATTGTTGGCGCAAGATGGCCGTTGGGTGTTGATCGGTCTGATGGGCGGCCGCGAAGCCAAGCTGGATCTGGCCCAGGTGCTGGCCAAGCGTGTGCAGTTGCTGGGGTCGACCCTGCGCAGCCGTGACGATCAGTTCAAGGCCGATCTGTTCAGCGATCTACGCCTGCACGTGTGGCCGTTGTTCGCCGAGGGGCGCTTGAGCCCGCAACTGGCCAGGACCTTTGCGATCAAGGATGCCGAGGCRGCGTTTGCCGAGCTGGCGAGCAATACCGTGGCGGGGAAAGTGGTGTTGGTGATTGACGAGTGCCTGAGCTGACAACGAGAAACCTGTGGGAGCGAGCTTGCTCGCGATTAGCGGAGTGTCAGTTGATATTAATGTAACTGACTCGCCGCCATCGCGAGCAAGCTCGCTCCCACAGGGGGCCGGGTTATTTCCAGTCGTGAATCGGCCACCCGGCCTTTTCAGCCTGCTCGCGCAACACCGGATCGGGGTTGACCACGTGGGGGTAATCCACCTTCAGCAACAGTGGCAGGTCGTTGCGAGAGTCGGAATAGAAACTCGCGCCTTCGAGGTTTTCCTCCTCTGCATCCAGCCACTCCAGCAAGCGCACGATCTTGCCTTCGCGGTAGGTCAGGGTACCCACGGTGTGGCCGGTGTAAACGCCGTGGGCCACTTCCAGTTCGATGCCCAGAATCTCGTCGATGCCCAGGCGCTCGGCGATGGGGCCGACCAGGTGCGTACCCGAGGCCGAGATCACCAGGATCCGGTCGCCGGCCTTGCGATGGGCCGCGATGGTTTTGGTGGCGTCGCTGAAAATGATTGGTTCGATGAAGTCTTCCACCCACGGGCCAACCAGATGCTCGACCTCTGCGGGCGTACGACCAATCAACGGCTCCAGGCTGAAGGTCATGTAGTCCTCCATGCGCAGTTTGCCGTGGCTGTAGGCGTCCATCAGTTCGTTGTTCTGCCGCATGAACGACTCGGGATCGACCCAGCCAAGGCGGCCCATCTGCTCGCTCCAAAGGGTAGCGCAGTCGCCGTGGATCAGGGTTTCGTCCAGATCAAAAATTGCCAGGGCCATCAGTGCAGTTCTCTCTTCAGCATAAGCAAAGGCATCAGGCTACCTCACACAGGGCCGTCGGATCGATGGAAAGCGCCAGGCGCTGACCATCGGGATGCAGATCGGCCGCCGAGCGGTTCAGCACATCCACCACCAATTCCACGCCCCGGGCTTCGACCCGGTAGCGAATCACGTTGCCCAGCAGGCTGTGGCTGCGTATCTGCGCGTCCAGGTCGCCGTCAAGACTCAGTTCGATGGCTTCCGGGCGAATGGCGATACGTTTGCTGATCGGTCTCTGCAACAGCTTCGAAGCGCTGTCGGCATCCAGCAGGTTGTAGTTGCCGATGAATCCGGCAGCGAACACGTCCACCGGCGCAGTGTAGAGGGTTTCGGCGTCGCCGCTTTGTACGATCTTTCCCTGATTCATCAGGAAAATCCGGTCAGACATGGTCAGGGCTTCTTCCTGATCGTGTGTGACGAAAATCGTGGTCAGGCCCAGTTCGCGCTGGATCTGACGGATCTGTTCGCGCAGGTGCTTGCGAATCCGCGCGTCCAGGGCCGACAGCGGTTCGTCCAGCAACAACAGGCGTGGGCGGGGCACCAGTGAGCGGGCGAGGGCAACACGCTGGCATTGGCCACCGGACAGTTGATGCGGATAACGCGCGGCGAAGTCGGTCAGCTCCACCAGCTTCAACACTTCGGCAACACGCTTCTGGCTGTCGTCGGCATTGACCTTTTGCATGCGCAAGCCGAAGGCGACGTTTTGTTCCACGCTCATGTTGGGGAACAGGGCATAGCTCTGGAACACCATGCCGATTCCACGTTTTTGCGGGCTCAGGGGCACGATGTCCTGACCATCGAGCAGAATCTTGCCGCCATCGACCGAGGTCAGGCCGGCGATGCAGCGCAGCAGGGTGGATTTGCCACAGCCGGACGGGCCGAGCAGGGTGACGAACTCACCTTTCTGGATCTCGCAGTTGATGTCACTGAACACCGTGGTGCCTGCGTAGTCTTTTTTCAGATGTTGGACGCTGACGAAGCTCATTGGCTTTTGTCCTTGCTCAAGATATTGGCAGCCCAGGTCAGGACCAGCACAAAGAAGAAGTAGGAAATCACCAGCGCACTGGTGAAATGACCGCTGCTGTTGCGCATGTTGTTGAGGTAGACCTGCAGGGTTTCGTAGCGGGTGCCGACGAGGATGTTGGCGAACACGAACTCACCGAACAGGAACGAGAACGACAGCAGCAGTGCCACCATCAGGCCCTTGCGCAGGTTCGGCAGCACTACCAGGAACGCTGCTTGAAAGGTGCTGGCGCCGAGCAACTGAGCGGCGTCCATCAGGTCGCGCAGGTTGATCGCCTGCAGGTTGTTGGTGATCGCCCGGTACATGAACGGCAGCGCCACGGTGAAGTAGCAACCGATCAGGATCCACGGCGTCCCGACCATGGCGAAGGGGCCGGAACCATAGAGCTGCAGCAGCCCCACCGAAGACACCACCGGTGGCACGGCGAAGGGCAGCAGGATCAGGATGTTCATCAGCGCGTCGAGTTTCGGGAAGTGGTAATGCACCACGAACAGCAGCGGCAGAATCAGCACCACCGAAAGAATCAGCGAACCGACGCAGACCAGCAGCGATTGCCCGAACGCATGCAGGAAGCGCGGATCGCTCCACAGCTGGATGTACCATTTGAGGGTGAAGCCGCTGGGCAGGATGGTCGCCGACCAACTGCTGGCGATCGAGTAGACCAGCGTGCCGGCCAGCGGCAACAGCAGGATGGCAAACAGTAAATACACCGCGACGCGGTGGTAGACACCGGCGGGTCCCAGTTCAGCGCGAGACATGGTAGCTCCTCTTCAACAGCAGCTGATGCACGATGGTCACCAGGGTCATCAAGGCCACCAGCACCACGGCCAGGGCGCTAGCCAGGTTCGGGTCCAGGGAAATGTCACCGGACACCATCGCTGCGATGCGGATCGGCAGCACGTTGAAGTTGCCGGTGGTCAGGGCATATACCGTGGCGTAGGCACCGAGGGCGTTGGCCAGCAGGATCACGAAGGTGCCGAGCAATGCCGGGGTCAGCACCGGCAGACCGATGTGCCGCCAGAACTGCCAGCCATTGGCGCCGAGCAGCTCGGCAGACTCGCGCCAGTCTTCACGCAGGGCGTCGAAGGCCGGGTACAGCAGCAACACGCCGAGGGGAATCTGGAAGTAGGTGTAGAGAATGATCAGCCCGGTTTTCGAGTACAGGTTGAAATCCTGAATGATGCCGGCCTGCTTGAGCATGATGGTGAAGCTGCCGTTGAAACCGAGCAAAATGATGAATGCGAAGGCCAGGGGCACACCGGCGAAGTTGCTGGTCATGTTGGCGAAGGCGTTGACGAAGTTGCGCAGTTTCGAATCGACCTGGCGCAGGGAGTAGGCGCCAAGTATGGCGATGATGATCCCGAACACGCTGGACCAGAAGCTGATCTCAAGGCTGTACTGGATCGCCTGCAGGTAAAACTTCGAGCTGAAGATTTTGCTGAAGTTGGCCAGGCCCCAGCCGAACTCTTCCGATTGCAGGCTGTTGATCATCACCCAGGTCAGCGGGGCGATTTCGAACACGATGAAGAACAGCGCAAACGGGAGCAGGCACAGGGCAGCGAGCCATTTACTGCGGGTCATGGCACTCACTTGAGCAACTCCTGGCAGACCGGTTTGTCGTGAGGCACGCCCAGCAGTTCGCAGACGGTGCCGCAGATCTCGGTCTGTTTCGGCGCGGCGCCGGCGTCGAAGCTGAATGCGTCACCGAGCACGAACAACGGCACCTCACGTTCTTCCGGCAGCAGGCCGTTGTGGGAACGGTCGTTGTTCATGCCGTGGTCGGCGGTAACCAGCACCTGATAGCCGGCATCGAGCCAGCCTTGCAGGTAGTCGGCCAGGATGATGTCGGCCGAGCGCGCGCTGTTGCGGTACTGCGGTGTGTCGAGGCCGTGCTTGTGCCCGGCGTCGTCGATGTTCATCGGGTGGATCAACAGGAAGTTCGGCGCATGGCGCAGACGCAGGTTTTCGGCGTCGGCGAACAGGTGCGAGTCCGGGTAGTGATCGTTCCAGTAGAAATGGCCGTGCTGGATCGGCAGTTCCGGGCTGTCGGTGTGGCGATCCCGGGCCGCCACGAAGGGCGAACGGTTATACAGTTCGCTGACCCAGTGATAGGCCGCCGCTGCGGTCGTCAGGCCGGCAGCGGTGGCGTAGTGATAAATGCTGCGCTGGTTGGACAGACGCGAAACGTTGTTGTGGACGATACCGCTGTCGATCGGCGGAACGCCGGTCAGGATGCATTCGTAAAGCGGTCGGGACAGGGCCGGCAACTCGCACTCCAGTTTATAGAGGGCGGCGCGTCCGGCGCCGACGTACGCCTGCAGGTGCCCCATGGCGTGGCGGGCGACCTCGTAGTTGAGGCCGTCGAGCACGACAAGGATGACGTTGTGCTTCATAGGGGCAAAAACTCCGTGTAACAGATAATTCAAGTACGCAATCAATCCCTTGTGGGAGCGAGCCTGCTCGCGATCGCGGAGGAACAGTCGCATCGTTGTCGACGGTCAGTCCGCTATCGCGAGCAGGCTCGCTCCTACAGGGATCGCCATCAGATCCCGAAATGGGGATCTTCCCGGTTACTGCATATTGATGATGACTTCTTCCTGCCACTTCTGAGGAAGACCCTTGGAGGTCTTTTCCCACGCATCCGCGTCTTTGATCGGCGTCACTTTCTTGTACTGCTCGTTAGGCAGCAGCTTGGCCTGCACCTCGGCTGGCAGGGTCAGGTGCTCGGCACGGATCGGACGGGCGTTGCCCTTGGCCAGGTTGATCTGGCCGGCGTCGCTGAAGATGTATTCGCGGGCCAGCTTGGCGGCGTTCGGGTTCTTCGCGTACTTGTTGATGATGGTGGTGTAGCCGGAAATCACCGAGCCGTCGGACGGGATCAGCACCACGTAGTCATCCGGGTTGGCCATCTTGGCCTTGTAGCTCAGGCCGTTGAAGTCCCAGACCACGCCGACTTCGATTTCGCCTTTTTCCATGGTGGCAATCGTCGGGTTGGACATC
Organism: Pseudomonas sp. KB_15; assembly: GCF_052114525.1. Classification (NCBI taxonomy): domain Bacteria; kingdom Pseudomonadati; phylum Pseudomonadota; class Gammaproteobacteria; order Pseudomonadales; family Pseudomonadaceae; genus Pseudomonas; species Pseudomonas sp. KB_15. The sequence goes on from NZ_JBFREX010000017.1 coordinate 136,040, forward strand.
GACAGGCGACCTTGCTTGGCGATGTCGGCGAACATCAGCAGGGCAGGCTGGAGGTTCTTCTCGTCGCCACCGTTGGCCAGTGCCGCGGCGAGTACGCCGTTGGCTGCCTGGGCCGCGGTGCTCACGTCGCCGATGGAGACCTTGTATTTGCCGGTCTTGAGGTCAGCCCATTTGGTTGGTGCTTCGGAACCGTGCAGCAACTTCTTGTTGACGATGAAAGCGATGGTGCCGGTGTAGGCCAGTGCCCAGTTACCGTCCTTGTCCTTGGCCCAGGCTGGAACCTGTTCCCAGGTGGAAGGCTTGTAAGGCTGGACCACGCCTTGCTTGACCGCGATCGGGCCGAAAGCTGCACCGACGTCGCCGATGTCCGCGCTGGCGTTGTCTTTTTCCGCGGCGAACTTGGCGATCTCCTGGGCCGAGCTCATGTCGGTGTCGATGTGCTTGAGGCCGTACTTGTCGCTCAGGTCTTTCCAGGTGCCGGCCCAGTTGGCCCAGTCATCGGGCATGCCGACGCTGTTGACGGCGCCTTCCGCTTTTGCAGCGGCTTCCAGGGTTTTCAGATCATCAGCCGCCATGGCGGCAGTGCACATTGCGATGGTCGAGCCTAACAGTGATGCCAGGAAAAGCTTTTTCATTCCGAAGCTCCTTGGGTCGTGTTCAACGCTGCGATTGCGGTTTGTGTTGGTCTAGGTCAGCAATACCTGAGCCAATTTAAGGGGGCTGGATGACACTTTGATGTCGCTCGTCGCCCGGGATGACTTTTTGTTGAGCGCTATCGCGGGTGGCCTGCTAAGCGTAGACCATGGTCAAGGCCCCGGCAGGCAAGGGACTTGGCCGATGAATTGCAGGTTGTTGAAAGATAAGGAAGCCAGAGAATGGCGACCGTTGGGCAGCTTTGTCACATCTCGGTCATCTACGCTGCCTACGCTTGCAGACTATTGAATGAGCCGGTTTGCGCTGCGGTTCTGCCCCGAATTGGTGCTGGTCTAGTCCAGATAGGTAACATTGATGCGTGACGAGGCAACAAAAGCGGTGACAGCCATTGGCCAAGTGCTTCAGGAACAGATCGACCACGGTCTGTTGGCGCCTGGCAGCAAATTGCCGGCCGAGCGCAAGCTCAGTGAATTGTTCGGCACGACGCGGATCACTTTGCGTGAAGCGTTGTTGCAGTTGGAGTCACAGGGGCAGATTTATCGAGAGGAGCGTCGCGGCTGGTTCGTCTCGCCGCCACGCCTGGCGTACAACCTCATGCAGCGCAGCCACTTTCACGCGATGGTCAGCGCCCAGGGGCGGGTTCCGTCCACCGAGGTGATTTCGGCGCGATTGCAACCGGCATCGGCGGCGGTGTGTGCCTGGCTGCAATTGCCGGCGCTGTCGAGCGTGATCCAGATCTGCCGCTCGCGGCGCATCGACGGGCGGCTGGTCCTGTATGTGGAGCACTACCTGAACCCGCAGTACTTTTCGGGGATCCTCGATTTCGATTTGAATCAGTCGATCACCGAGTTGTATGCGCGGCATTACGACTTGCACTACGGCCGGGTGCGCTTCGAGATTGTGCCCACGGCGTTGTCGGTGGATGCGGCGGCGGCATTGAAGGTATCGGTGGGTAGCCCGGGCTTGCAGATTGCCCGGGTCAACTATGACCAGCATGAGCGGTTGATCGACTGTGACCTGGAGTTCTGGCGGCATGATGCGATTCATGTCGGTGTGGATGTGGTTTGACTGATTTGGTTTGTCCGGAACATCGAGTCGTCCCCATCGCGAGCAAGCTCGCTCCCACAGGGAATTGAATCGCACCTGAGAACCAGTGTGGGAGCGAGCTTGCTCGCGATGGCGTCCTGCCAGTCACTCCAGTTTTTCCTGCCCACCGCCCGCAGTCATCACCTGAATACTCATCCTCGGTGTCGCCAGATCCAGTCCGGCTTCATCCATATGTCGTTTCAGCGAAAGATTGAACGCCCGTGAAACCTCCCACTGCTTGATTGGCGCGGTCTTGAAGCGGGCGCGAAGGATCGCGTTGCCCGACTCGAAACTTTCCACTCCCTGAAACTCCAGCGGCGACCAGATATTGCGCCGCTGCAGCGGATCGGTGCGCATTTTCTGGGCGACTTCGCGCATCAGTTTGATTGCGTTGTCGATGTCCATGCTGGCGGGCACTGCTACGCGGAAGATCGCGTAGCCGAATTCCCGGGAGTAATTCTTGATGCTTTTGATTTCGCTGAACGGAATGGTGTGGACGATCCCATCGATATCTCGCAGGCGCACGGTGCGGATGGTCAGGCCTTCGACTGTGCCGAGGTGGCCGCCGACATCCACGTAGTCGTCGATGGCCAGTGAGTCTTCGATGATGATGAACAACCCGGTAATCAGGTCGGCTACCAGTGATTGTGCGCCAAAACCAATGGCCAGGCCGATCACACCGGCACCGGCCAGCAGCGGTGTGACGTTCATGCCCATGTTCGCCAGCGCGACAATCAACGCAACGATGAAAATCGCCACGAACAACACGTTGCGGATCAGCGGCATCATCGTTTGCGCGCGGGCATTGGCCAGGCCTTTGCGCGAACGGGTGAGGGCGTGGTGCACGGCGGTGTCGCTGAGAATCCAGATCAGCCAGGCGAACAGTAGCGTACCGGCGAGGCTGAACAGTTTGACGCTGACTTCATGGCCATCGCCTTCAGTGAAGCGGATCAACGACATGCCCCAGACCCGCAGGCCGAGCTCGATAAAGGCCAGCCACACCAACAGGTGGAGGATGGTGTAGAAGAAGTTTTTCAGCCGCTCCGAATACACGGCGTAACGCCGGATGCCGCGCTGGGGCTTGAGGGCGTGGCGGCGTACCAGGCCGTTGATGACCATGCACAACACCAGCAACACGGTGCAGATCAGCGACTGGCGCAGGGCAGTGCTGGTGTCACCGGCGGAAATGAACGTCGCGAACAGGGAAATGGCCACCAGCACCAGCGCCGGTACGTACCAGAAGGTGCCGAGAATCGACAGAGTGTCGTTGAGGGCGCGGCGGGTCAGGCGCCGGGACAGCGGCTGGTTGCGGATCAGGTGGGCGATCGGGCGGCGGAAACGCAAGATGAACCGGGCGGTGGACAAGGCTGCCAGGACGTTGGCAACCGTGGCAGCAGTGTGGGCCAGATGGCTGCCGAGGCTGTCGACCAGTTTTGGATCACTCAGCGCTTCGCCAAACGCGGCGAAGCTGCCGATCAGCCACAGCGGCCGAAACGCCTGGTGCCGCAGAATGTACAAGGCGCGGTGGCGGTGTGGACCGTCGAGCAGGGAGAAGGCAATCACGCAGATGGCCGAGAAGCAGGTGCCGACCACCAGTGCATAGGCCAGCACCATGGCCAGGCTTTTACCCAGGGACGAGGGCAGGGCGTAGCTCATGTATACCGTGATCACCAGGGCGATCAACCATGGCCCGAGCTTGCGCAAGGCGAAGCGCAACATGTCCAGGGCTCGGGGGTGCTGCGGCAGTTCTTCGGTCAGGCCGAAACGCATCCGCACGCGGTGGCTTATCCAGATCAGTGCGGCGGCCAGCAGGCTCCAGACCATCAGGATCATGGCAAAGGCAAAGAGCATGGGTAGCCATTCATTGGCCGGCAGCGCCAGCGCCACCAGTTCTTCCTTGGCCTGATCGAACTCGCTGGACCAGCGAGTGAGCGGACTGTCGTCGCCGGAAAACTTCTTCTCGATAGTGGCCAGGGTTCCGCCAATCAAGCCCAGCACGCCTTCTTCGGTAATCGGCTGGGCCTTTTGGGTGGCGTCACGGAGCTTTTTCAGATCGGCCAGCAGTTTGCTGCGTTGCTGATCGTTCTCCAGTGACTTGATCACTTCGTCCAGGGATTGCCCCAGCGGTTCCTGTGCTTCGGGCTGCGCCTTGGCCTGGCCGCTGAGCAGGCTTGGCAGGCCGACCGCCTGGGCAGGCGCCACTGGCAGCAGCGTCATCAGGCAGACAAGGAAAAAGCACGGCAGGGCAAAAAGACGAGCGAACACTAGGCGGTCAACCTCGCAAGGAGCGGATCGACCGAGTGTACGAGCCCGTCAAAATCAATGCGAGCCAAGGGTGATGAATTATTCGTTGAGTTTGGCGAGGATCTTGATCACCACGGTCGCGAGGATGCTCAGCATGCCGATCCACATGGTGAACACACCGGCATTTTTGTCGCGAAAGTTGAAGCCGACGGCCAGCAGGATCATCCCTGCAAGAATCGGGACCAGCATGGCGTGAAAGGTAGACATCGAAATCATGGAGACAGCCTTGTCGAATGGATACTTGAAGTCTAGGCGGCTTTTGACGCGGCCGGTGTGTGATGTGTGTAGGAGCGAGCTTGCTCCGGGCGGCGATCCGACGATGGATTTCAGGGCGCCGCGTTTATCCAGAAAACACGGGTAATCGTTAGCGTCCATCGCGAGCAAGCTCGCTCCTACAGAGTATTGCGGGGGTTACGGCAACTCGCGGCAGGCGTAGAACGCGCTCAGCACCTTGACCAGATGTGCCAGGTCATGGCTGCCRCACAGTTCGCGGATCGAGTGCATGGCGAACGTCGGCAGGCCGATGTCCACGGTGCGTACACCCAGATGGCTGGCGGTGATCGGGCCGATGGTCGAGCCGCAGCCCATGTCGCTGCGCACAACGAAACTCTGCACCGGCACTTCTTCAGCCATGCACAGATGGCGGAAGAATCCGGCGGTTTCGCTGTTGGTGGCGTAGCGCTGGTTACTGTTGACCTTGATCACCGGGCCGGCATTGAGTTTCGGGCCGTGGTTGGCATCGTGTTTGTCGGCGTAATTCGGATGCACGCCGTGGGCGTTGTCAGCCGAAACCAGCAGGGATTTCTGAATGGTGCGTACGAATTCATCCCCTTCAGGCAGCAGGCGACGCAAGGTTTGCTCAAGCATCGGGCCATCGGCACCACAGGCCGAGCAGGAACCGACTTCTTCGTGGTCGTTGCAGACCAGCACGCAGGTTTCATCGGTGTCGGTCGTCAACAGCGCTTGCAGGCCGGCGTAGCACGACAGCAGGTTGTCCAGGCGCGCGCCGGCGATGAAATCACCGTGCAGACCGATGACCGCAGCGCTTTGGGTGTCGTAGAAGCTCAGCTCGTAATCGAGCACTACGTCGGCGTTCAGGCCGTGTTCGCGGGCGAGTTGATCGGTGAGCACCGCGCGGAAGTCCACACGCTCGTCACCGGCAAATTGCGCGAGGATCGGCGGCAGTTCGGTCTGGGCATTGATTGCCCAGCCCATGTTGGCTTCACGGTTGAGGTGAATCGCCAGGTTCGGAATGATCGCGACCGGAGCCTTGAAGTCGATCAACTGGCTCTCGACCTTGCCATCACGCCGGAAGGTTACGCGGCCGGCCAGGGACAGATCACGGTCGAACCACGGCGCCAGCAGCGCGCCGCCATAGACTTCGACGCCCAACTGCCAGAAGCCCTGGCGTTGCAGCTCCGGTTGCGGCTTGACGCGCAGGCACGGGCTGTCGGTGTGGGCGCCGACCAGGCGAATACCGCCATGCAGCGGCGAATGACGGCCCATTTTGATTGCGACAATCGAAGAGTCGTTGCGGGTGACGTAGTAGCGACCGTTGGCTTCGGTATACCACGGCTCGCGCTCGTCGAGGCGTTGATAGCCCGCCGCTTCCAGGCGCTGAACAAGGCTGGCGGTGGCATGGAACGGGGTAGGGGAGGCCTTGAGGAAATCGATCAGGCCTTGGTTCAACTCTTCGCGCATAAAGTAGCTCCAGACAGCAGTGGCGCCAGTTTAACGTATTGGCTTGGTAAATGGCGTCGCACTGATTTTGGGGCTGGCCATCGAAATCGAATCTGGAGGAGATCCCCTGTGGGAGCGGGCTTGCTCGCGAAGGCGTAGTGTCAGACAACATCAATAGTGACTGTCACACCGCTTTCGCGAGCAAGCCCGCTCCCACAGGGATTACATCTGTTTCAGAACGGTGCCGGGCACTCGAAGCGCAGGCGCTCGCCACTTTGCGGATGGGTGAAGGTGAGCATGCTCGCGTGCAGGCACAGGCGCGGCCAGGCCGCCAGCGCTTGTTCATGGGCGTAGAGCCCGTCACCCAGCAGCGGATGACCGATCGAGAGCATGTGCACGCGCAACTGGTGGGAGCGGCCGGTGATCGGTGTCAGTTCGACGCGGCACCAGTCGCCGCAACGTTCGAGCACGCGCCAGAAGGTCAGCGCATGTTTGCCGAATTCATGGTCGACCACATGCCGTGGTTTGGTCGGCGGGTCGTAGCGCAAGGGCAGGTCGATGCTGCCGCTGTCGAGTTCCGGCTGACCCCAGCACAGGGCGGTGTAGGCCTTTTCGGTTTCGCGGTCGTGAAATTGCCGGGACAGCTCGCGATGGGTGTCCGGGTCGCGGGCCAGCAGGATGATGCCGGAAGTTTCCCAGTCCAGCCGATGGACGATTCGCGCTTCCGGGTAGCCGTTTTCCTGCAGGCGGGTGATCAGGCAGTCCTTGTTGTCATCGGCCCGGCCAGGGACAGAGAGCAACAGGGTCGGCTTGTTCACCACCAATACGGCGGCGTCCTGATGGATGATGTGAACGTTGGACAACGGCATTAAAACAGCCTCGTAACAAATGCCAACGGCGGCTGCAGGAGTGAGCTTGCTCGCGAAGGAGTGTCAGCGAAATCAATGTGGCTGACACATCTTCGCGAGCAAGCTCGCTCCTGCAACCGCCGTGGCTCCTGGCGGATCGACTCAGCGATCTGGCAGGGTGATATTGAGTTCCAGAATCGAGCAGCTGCCCTGGCTTTCCAGTGCGACATGCACGTCATCGGACCCGATATTGACGTACTTGCGGATCACCTCGACCAGTTCCTTCTGCAAGGCCGGCAGGTAGTCCGGGGTACTGCGTTGGCCGCGTTCGTGCGCCACGATGATCTGTAGACGCTCTTTCGCTACCGACGCGGTGCTTTGCTTTTTGTTGGCACGAAAGAAGTCAAAAAGGTTCATTGCTTAGTTGCCTCCAAACAGGCGCTCGAAGAATCCCTTCTTCTGTACATCGAGGAATCGATGATCCACGGTCTTGCCCAGCAGGCGGTCAACGGTATCGCTGTAGGCCTGGCCGGCATCGCTCTGGTCGTCGAGAATCACTGGAACACCCTGGTTGGATGCCTTGAGCACCGCCTGGGATTCAGGGATCACGCCGAGCAGGGTCACCGAAAGGATTTCCTTGACGTCTTCTACGCCGAGCATTTCGCCTTTGCTCACACGTTCCGGGTGATAACGGGTAATCAGCAGGTGTTCCTTGATCGGGTCTTCGCCGCGTTCGGCACGACGGGACTTGCTGGCCAGCAGGCCGAGCATGCGATCGGAGTCACGCACCGAGGAGACTTCCGGGTTGGTCACGACGATCGCTTCGTCAGCGAAGTACATGGCCAGGTGGGCGCCTTTCTCGATACCTGCCGGGGAGTCGCAGACCACGAACTCAAAGTCTTCCTTGAGTTGCATCAGGACTTTTTCCACGCCTTCGACGGTCAGCGCGTCTTTGTCGCGGGTCTGGCTGGCGGCCAGCACGTAGAGGTTTTCCAGGCGCTTGTCTTTGATCAGGGCCTGTTGCAGGTTGGCTTCGCCGTTGACCACGTTGACGAAGTCATACACCACGCGGCGCTCGCAACCCATGATCAGGTCAAGGTTACGCAAGCCCACGTCGAAGTCGACGATAACTGTTTTGTGACCGCGCAGAGCGAGGCCGGTACCGATAGCGGCGCTGGTGGTGGTCTTACCCACACCACCCTTGCCGGATGTAACCACGAGAATCTTGGCCAAGGTGTTTCACCCCTAAGGAAGAAGGACTTTTCAGTCCCTGAAAAACATCTCCTGAAAAACTACTGCAGTCGGACAGCCTTGGCTGGAATCCGGTTTTGAGCGGCGTTTACCCCCGGTAAACACTGCTTTCGGCCTTTTTCCTACTTCGTTTGAGCCGTTTTCGCTACGTTTTAGAGATGCTTGGAAAATGCGGCAGTATCCGTTAAAGCCGAATGATGTTCAACACGTCGCCGGACAGGCTGACCTGCACACCCGAACCCCATAACGGGTCGCGGCGCAGATCTTCGGAAACCTTGTAATGCCCGGCGATGGAAATCAGTTCAGCACTCATTTGCTGACAGAAAATCCGCGCCTTGGTGTCGCCCTTGACGCCGGCCAACACGCGACCCCGCATCGGGCCGTATACATGGATGTTGCCATCGGCGAGAAGTTCCGCCCCCGGGCTGACCGAGGAGATCACCACCAGATCACAGCCCTGGGCATAAATCTGCTGGCCACCACGTACTGGCGAGGTGATGATTTTCGTCGGCTTGATGGTCGGCTCGGGCGGTTTTTCCGGTTTTTTCTTCGGCTCGCCTTCGGTCAGGTCCAGTGGCCGTTCCCGGGCGCCGGACGGTGGCAGCACCGGCAAGTCCACCGCAATGGCGGCGGCGATGTCTTCGATGCGGCTGGCGCGGATCGCCAGGGTGCGCAGGCCATGCTGGCGGCAAACGCGCATCAGACCTGGCAGATCGACCGCGCCTTCGTTGGCCGGGAGTTTGTCCAGGGCCAGTACCAGCGGCGCATTGCTGAAGAAGTTGGGCGCCTGGGCGACCTTGGCGGCCAGTTGCCGATCAAGGCTTTCGAGGTCGTTACGGGCCAGTTCCAGCACCGTAATGGCCAGCATGCTGCCCTTCAACTGGAACACGGGATCTTGGTCTAGCGGTTCGGTTTGGCTCATGGTCGGCATACAACGACTTGTCACTAAAAGTGCCGAGACTTATAACGAGAACGCCCGCAGGCCGCAAGCCGGGTCGAACGATGTAGAATGCGCGGCCATTGTCATTCCGGAAGCATTAATGGACCGCCCGCGTTTTCGAAAAGCATTTCTATCTCCACGTTTCTGGCCGCTATGGTGTGGCTTGGGGCTGTTGTGGCTGATCGTCCAGTTGCCGTATCCGGCACTGTTGTGGATCGGTCGTGTTCTGGGTGCATTGATGTATCGGGTGGCCGGCGACAGACGGCGCATCGCCAAGCGCAACCTGGAACTGTGTTTTCCTGAAAAAAACGCCGCCGAGCGCAAACTCCTGCTCAAGGAAAACTTCGCCTCCACCGGCATCGCTTTTTTTGAGATGGCGATGAGTTGGTGGTGGTCGCGTAAACGCCTGGCGAACCTGGCTCATGTCGAAGGGCTGGAGCATTTGCAAAAGGCCCGGCGCGAGGGCAAGGGCGTGATCCTGATGGCGCTGCACTTCACGACGCTGGAAATCGGTGCCGCGTTGCTCGGTCAGCAGCACACCATCGACGGCATGTACCGCGAGCACAAAAATCCGCTGTTCGACTATATCCAGCGCCAGGGCCGCGAGCGCCACAATCTCGACTCGCTGGCGGTGGAGCGCGAAGACGTGCGCGGCATGCTCAAATTGCTGCGCTCGGGCCGGGCGATCTGGTACGCACCGGATCAGGACTACGGCGCCAAGCAAAGCATTTTCGTGCCGCTGTTCGGCATTCAGGCGGCGACCGTCACCGCCACGAGCAAGTTTGCGCGGCTGGGCAAGGCACTGGTGGTGCCGTTCACCCAGGAGCGCCTGGCGGACGGCAGCGGTTATCGCCTGGTGATTCATGCGCCGCTCGAAGGCTTCCCCGGTGAAACCGAAGAAGACGACTGCATCCGCATCAACCAATGGATCGAAGCTGTTCTGCGCGAACATCCCGAGCAATACCTGTGGGCCCACCGCCGCTTCAAGAGCCGTCCGCCGGGCGAGCCCAAGCTGTACGCCAAACGCGGTTGAATCCCGCTCTCCTGTAGGAGCGAGCTTGCTCGCGATGGACCAGAGAGCGCCACGGGGCGTCAGGCTCCCAGCGTCATCGTTAGCGTCCATCGCAAGCAAGCTAGCTCCTACAAGGGAACAGGTCGAAACAACGAAATTCCATCAAGCACCATGGAGAGTTGTGCATGAGTCCAGGCGAACCGGTTACAGGGTTGATTCTTTCCGGCGGCGGGGCTCGGGCGGCCTATCAGGTCGGGGTGCTGGCGGCGATTGCCGAATTGCTGCCGCCGGGGGCGAGCAATCCGTTTCCGGTGATTGTCGGCACCTCGGCGGGCGCGATCAACGCAGTCAGCCTCGCCAGCGGGGCAATGGACTTTCGTAGCGCCATCGAACACCTGACGGCCTTCTGGCAGGGCTTTCGCAGTCATCTGGTGTTGCGCAGCGACTGGCCCGGGGTGATCCGCCAGGCCAGCCGCTTTGTCAGCCACAGTTTGCTTGGCATCGGTGCACACATGCCGGTGGCGTTGCTCAACAGTTCTCCGCTGCGGCATTTGCTCCATGACAAGCTGCATATGGGCGGCATCGCCGAAGCGATCGCACAGAAGCAATTGCATGCGGTGGCGGTCACCGCGTTCGGCTATGAGTCCGGCCAGGCAGTCACCTTCTATCAGGGCGGCGGCAAGATCGATGCCTGGTTGCGCCATCGACGCATCGGCGTTCCAACCCGGCTTTCCGTTGAACATCTACTCGCCAGTTCGGCCATTCCGCTGCTGTTCGCCCCGGTGAAAATCGGCGAAGAGTATTTCGGTGATGGTGCAGTGCGCCAGTCGGCACCGATCAGTCCGGCGCTGCATCTGGGCGCCAGTCGGGTGCTGGTGGTGGGCGTCAGCGGCAACCCCCGCGGGTTCGACCCGCAACAACCCTTGCAGCGCAGCTACACCGGTCAGCAGCCGACACTGGCGCAAATCGGCGGGCACATGCTCAACAGTACGTTCATTGACAGCCTGGAAAGTGATATCGAACTGTTGCAGCGCCTGAATCAGTTCAGTCACCTGATGCCCGACGGTACGCCAACCCGTGCCTTGGGCGTGGCGCCGGTGGACGTGCTGGTGATTTCACCGAGTCAGCCGATCGACGAGATTGCCGCACGCCATCGCCAGGAACTGCCACCGGCGCTGCGCCTGTTCTTGCGCGGGCCGGGTGCGACCAAGACCAGCGGGGCGGGGGTATTGAGCTATCTGCTGTTCGAGGCGGGGTATTGCAGCGAATTGATCGAGCTGGGGCGGCGCGATGCGTTGGCCAAGCGTGGGGAGTTGTGCCGGTTTCTGGGGATTAACGAGGCGGTGGTTTCGGCTTGATAGCGGCGGTGCGGCATTCGCGAGCAAGCCCGCTCCCACAAAGATTTGCGCCGAATTCGAATTCGGCGTACGACGCAAATCCCTGTGGGAGCGAGCCTGCTCGCGAAGGCGTCCTTGCAGACGCCGGTTACAGCAGGATCAGAAGTGGAACTTCACCAGGAAGCTCGTCGTGTTCTGATTGGTGTTAAAGGCCTTGGAATCGTCGATCCCGTATTTGTTCGACCAGTAGTCGTACTCAACACCGACATACAACTGTTTGGCACCGAAATTCAGCGCCTTGCCCAGATCGTACTTGACCTGTGGATTGAAGTGCAGGTTGGCGTGGTATTCGCCATTTTTGTTCACATCGTTGTCGACTACCCAGTCCATGAAACCGTCGATCAGGATGTTCGATTCGCCCACCGGGATGGTGTAGGACCAGACCGGGGTGATCTGCCAGACATTGTCGCCCGGGCGGTCGCCTTCGGTGTGGCGGTTGTAGAAGTTCAACTGGAAGTAGTCGAAGCCCGGGATGGCCAGGTCGAAACCAGGGCCGATCAGGTAGGACTCGGTATCGTCTTCACCGAACTCGTAGGTCATGGCCAGCAGCACGTCCTTGATCGGGCCGAACTCGAACTTCTGGTCGAAGATCTTGTTGAACGACAGGCGTGGGCTGAACTCACCGTAGTGGGTGTTCTTGCCAGCGAAGGCGTCTTCCTTGCCGTTGTAGAAGATTTTGTCGATGAAGAAGAAGTTGTCGCCGTACTTCCAGCCATCGGCGTGTTCGAAGGTCACGGTCTGCTGAATGTGCGGGTTGACCTTGAAGTCTTTACCGTAGAGGTAGGACAGGCTGTTGTTCTGCCATTGCAGCAAATCGCCGGCCATGGCCTGGCCCCCGGCCAGCATCGATCCTGCCAGCATCAGGCTAGTGCACGTACGTTTCATTCGGTTGCTCCCAAAAAGTAGGTGGTTCCACGTTATTTTTTTAAAGTCGGCGCTCTGGTGTGGCGCCTGTTTCTGTAGCTGAAAAAAATTATCCATTCGGTCAGCTTTAGCGCTGTGAGCAAGAGCTGGGCCAAGGCTTTCAAAAAGCAAAAAAACTCCCGCTCGACGGCTCAAGAGCGGTCGATTGAGAGGGGTTTTGGAGTGCCTTGGTTCCTGCCAGCGCCGGGATAAGTTGGCCTGCTGGTCAGGTTTTACATCCGGGCTTTTTTTTAAACCGGATTCGGGCGGCCGCGGAGAATACTGACTCCTCGGCCAGGTCTCAAGTGCTCCGCAACGGCGCACCGACGACAGGTTTGGGGCACGGTTGCGGAGCAGCATTAGAAGTGCACCTTTACCAGCAGGCTGGCGGTGTTTTCATTGGTGTTGAAACGGGAGCTGTCCTGGACGCCGTATTTGTCCTTCCAGTAGCTGTATTCGGTGCCGACATACACCTGTTTCTCGCGCCAGCCCAGGGCTTTGCCCAGGTCGTACTTGATCTGCGGGTTGAAGTGCAGGTTGGCGTGATAGGTGCCGCGGGCGTTCTGGTCGTTATCCACCACCCAGTCGATGTAGCCGTCGATCAACAGGTTCGAGCTGCCCAGTGGCAGGGTGTAGGACCAGGCCGGACTGATTTGCCAGACATCATCGCCAGGGCGCGAACCTTCGGTCTGGCGGTAATAGAAGTTCAGGGTGAAAAAGTTGAAGCCCGGTACCGCGAGGTCGAAACCGGGGCCGATCAGGTAGGCCTCGGTGTCGTCTTCGCCGTTTTCGTAGGTCATGGCCAGCAGCACGTCCTTGATCGGGCCGAATTCGAAACGGCGGTCGAGGATCTTGCCGAAGGAGAGACGCGGGCTGAACTCGCCGTAATAGGCGTGAGCGCCTTTGTTCCGGTCTTTGTCGCCGTTGTACCAGGTGCTGTCGATGAACATGAAGTTGTCGCCGTACTTCCAGCGGTCGGCGTGTTCGAAGGTTATCGTCTGCTGGATCGGTGGGTTGATCGCGTAGTTCTTTCCGTACAGGTAGCTCAGGCTGTTGGTCTGCCACAGCAGTAAATCGCCGGCCATGGCCTGACTCGCGGCCAGCAGGCCAGCACCCAACAGCAGGTTGGTTTGTGTCCGAATCATCTGTTGCTCCCTCTTGTTTTTATTTTTGAGGCGCAGGCAGCCCTTGCCCTGTAGGAGCGAGCCTGCTCGCGATGGTCGTCAACGATTACGCGTGTTATCTGGATAAACGCGGTGTTCTCGGGTTCATCGTCGGAACGCCGCCCGGAGCAGGCTCGCTCCTACAGGGGGCGTGTGTTTGCGAGTCAATGCGTATGAGCGTGGCAGTCGTTGATCGCGGCGCGTTCTTTGCCGCCGAGGATGTTGAACAGCAGGTTCAAGGTCAGGGCACTGAGCGTGGCCATGGCGATGCCGCTGTGGGTGATCGGGCTCATCCACACGGGCAGGTGGGCGAAAAACTCCGGGCGTACTACCGGGATCAGGCCCATGCCGATGCTCACCGCCACCAGCAACTGGTTGCGACGGTCACCGATGTCGGCTTCCTGCAGGATCTTGATCCCGGTGGCGGCGACCATGCCGAACATCGCAATCGCTGCGCCACCCAGTACTGCCGGAGGAATCGAGGCCACCAAAAACGCGGCTTTGGGCAGCAGGCTCAGGACGATCAACAACCCGCCGGCAACGATGGTCACCGAGCGGCAGCGCACGCCGGTCATCTGCACCAGGCCGATGTTCTGGGCGAAGGAGGAGTGGGTGAAGGTGTTGAAGAACCCGGCGAAGAACGAGGCGCCGGCATCGCACAGCAAGCCGCGACGCAGCATCCGTGGGCAGACTTCCTGGCCGGTGATCTTGCCCAGCGCCAGAAACATCCCGGTGGACTCGACGAAAATGATCACCACCACCAGACACATCGACAGGATCGGCGCGAGTTCGAACTTCGGCATGCCGAAGTGCAGCGGGGTGACGAATTGCAGCCATGGCGCCTGAGCCATGCCGCTGAGGTCGACCATGCCGAGCAGGCCGCAGAGCACGTATCCCAGGCACATGCCGATCAGCACGGAAATATTGACCCAGAAGCCGCGCATGAAGCGATGCACCAGCAAAATGGTGCCCAGCACCAGCGCGGCGATGGTCAGGTAAATCGGCGAACCGAATTGAGCGGCGCTGGCACCGCCACCGGCCCAGTTCACGGCCACAGGGAACAGTGACAAACCGATCGAGGTGATGACCGTGCCGGTCACCAACGGCGGGAAGAAGCGTACGACTTTGGACATGAACGGGGCGATGATCATGCCGAAGAAACCGGCAGCGATGGTTGCGCCGAAGATCCCTTGCAGGCCGATACCGGGCATGCCGGCCATGGCGACCATGCTGCCGACGGCGGCGAAACTGGCGCCCATCATCACCGGCATGCGAATGCCCATGGGGCCGATGCCGAGGGACTGGACGATGGTGGCGATACCCGCTACCAGCAGGTCGGCGTTGATCAGGAAGGCAATTTCTTCACGACTCAGGCCAGCGGCCTGTCCGATGATCAGCGGTACCGCGATGGCACCACCGTACATCAGCAGAACATGTTGCAAACCGACCAGGATCAGTTGCAAGAGGGGCAAACGCTGAATGGCGGGTGCGTCGGGGATGCGCGCTGCGGATAGCTCGGACATGCAACACCTCGGATCTTTTTTATTCTTGTGATTTTGTGCATCAGGCTGACCGCGGCGCGGCCAATCGCGAGCAAGCTCGCTCCCACAGGGGATTTGTGATCGACACAAAATCAATGTGGGAGCGAGCTTGCTCGCGATGCTTTTAACGATTAATTGGTCTGGGCTCCCTGCACAATCCAGGCACCGATCAGGTCACGTTCCTGCTGGGTCATCTGCGTGATGTTGCCCAGTGGCATGATCTGGCTGGTGACAGCTTGTGCCTGGATCCGTGCTGCGTTCTGGCGGATCTGCTCGGGGGTGTCGAACATCACACCGGCAGGGGCCGCACTGAACAGCGGGCTGGTTGGCTTGGCCGAATGGCAAACGGCGCAACGTTCCTGAATCACGCTGTGCACTTTGTCAAAGCCAGGGCCGGCGTTGGACGCTTGCGCCGGGGCGGCGGCTGGTGCTTCTGCAGGTTTGGCTTCAGCGGGTTTCAAACCACCACCCACTGCGGTTTCCGGCAGCGGCTGGTATTCGATCTTCGCTGGCGCCTTGGCCACTTCCGGGCTGTTCAACGGCGCAGGGCCGGTGACGTAAGCCAGGCTGATCATGCCCACGGCTGCCACCGGCAGGGTCCAGGCAAACTTGTGGCTGTCGTGACGGGTGTTGAAGTAGTGACGCACCAACACCGCCAGTACCGCGATCCCGGCCAGGATCAACCAGTTGTACTGGCTGCCGTAGGTGCTCGGGAAGTGGTTGCTGATCATGATGAACAGCACCGGCAAGGTGAAGTAGTTGTTGTGACGCGAACGCAGCAGGCCTTTGGCCGGCAGGGCCGGATCGGGCGTGCGGTTCTCGGCAATCGCCGCCACCAGTGCGCGTTGCGCCGGCATGATGATGCGGAACACGTTGCCGACCATGATGGTGCCGATGATCGCACCGACGTGCAGGTACGCACCGCGACCGCTGAACACTTTGCTGAAGCCGTAGGCCGCGCCGATGATCAGGACGAACAGGATGAAACCTAGCAGGGCAGGGCGTTTACCCAGGGCCGAGTCGCACAGGAAGGAGTAGATGAACCAGCCGATGAACAGCGAGCCGAGACCGATGGCCACGCCTTCAGGACCGCTCAGGGTGCTGCCCGGAGCCAGCAGGTAGAGCGTCGGGTTGGAGTAGAACACCACGCACAGCAGCGCGATCCCCGACATCCAGGTGAAGTAGGCTTCCCATTTGAACCAGTGCAGGTTGTCCGGCATGGTCGGTGGAGCCAGTTTGTATTTTTCCAGGTGGTAGATACCGCCGCCGTGGATCGCCCACAAATCACCGGCCAGACCACTTTTCGGGTTGACCCGATTGAGGTTGTTTTCCAGCCAGACGAAGTAGAACGACGCACCGATCCAGGCCACGCCAGTAATCATGTGAACCCAGCGCACGCTCAGGTTCAGCCATTCCAACAGATGTGCTTCCACAGTCTTTACCTCTCGCCTGTCACTCTGTTGTCGAGTGATCAGACCTTCTCTTATTGGTGGGGGGCGAGGATCAAACGCTCATCCTCTTTGAAAAAATGCTCATCGCAGTTATTGCCTGTGCCACTGCGATCAACCACCAGGAAGTCATCCCGCTTTTCGATCGTCAGCACCGGGTGGTGCCAGACGCCGCGATGGTAATTAATGCCCTGCCTGCCGTTGGTGACGAAGGCGCGGACCAAGCCTGATACAGGTTCATCGCCAAGTGGCGCGACCACGATCAGAAAGGGGTTGCCGAGCAGCGGAATGAAAGCCTGGCTGCCCAGCGGATGGCGCTCCAGCATGCTGACGGTCAGCGGCATGTCCTGCGCGTCGGCGCGGAAGATGCTGATGATCGCGTTGTCCTCTGGCGTAGCGGTTTCGACCACAGCCAGTTTATGGAAGCGCATGGTCGAACCGTTGTTGATCATGAAGTGATCGCTGCCGTCGGTTTCGATCACGTCACCGAAAGGGGCGAAGGCTTCTTTGGTCAGCGGTTCAATCGTCAGTGTGCGCATGCTGTTCTTATCCGAATTCTGTGTTGTTGGTTCTATTGTCATCGCGAGCAGGCTCGCTCCCACATTTGGAATGCAATCCCCTGTGGGAGCGAGCTTGCTCGCGATTGGGTTCAGCGCTTATTTAGCGACCTTGCCCAGTACGCGCAGGCGGCTCACACCACCATCCGGGAACACGTTCAGGCGGATGTGGGTGATCGGGCCCAGTGCCTTGATCTGCTCGGCGAAGGTGTGTTCGGCGTGCATTTCCAGCTTCTGGCTTGGCAGCAGTTCGCGCCAGAACAGCGACTGGGTTTCGATCTGGCTGTCGGTGCCGCCCTTCACGAATGCGCCCTGGATCGAGCAGCTGTCCGGGTAGTTGCCCTTGAAGTGCAGGGTGTCGACGATGACTTTCTCGACTTCGCCGGCGTGACCCAGCGCGACGATGACCCAGTCATTGCCCGGGGTACGACGACGCGCGGTTTCCCAGCCGTCGCCCATGTTGATGCCACGGCCCGGGTTGAGGATGTTGCTCATGCGGCCGAAGTGTTCGTCGGAGCAGGCGAGGGCGCGACCACCATTGAGGGCSGCGGCAAGGTCGACTTGCTCGTTGTCGCCGATCGCCGACCAGTCGCGGAATGGCACGCCATACACACGCAGACGGGCCACGCCGCCATCCGGGTAGATGTTGAAGCGCAGGTGGCTGAACGCCTGATCGTTGTTGATTTCGTGGTAGTGGTGGCTGTTGCCTTGCAGCTCGACGGCAGACAGCACTTCAGTCCACTGGGTGTTTTCATCAGGCTCGCCCGACGCCAGGAAGCACGCTTCCAGGGACGCCGATGGCGGGAAGTTGCCGGTGAAGAATGAAGTGTCGATGTCGACGCCCTTGATCGAACCCGGTACGCCCAGGCGGATCACGGCACTGTCGAAGCCTTCGAAGCGCTTGCGGCGCGACTCCCAGCCATCCATCCACTTGCCGTTGTCATCGAACACGCCCTCCTTCCATACGGCCGGGGTCGGTTGGAACAGACGGTTGGCGTCTGCGAACCAGTCATCGGTGACCGAGATGATTTTGGTGCCCAGGCGGGCATCGGCCAGGTTGACGAACTTCTCGAAAGGTACGGCGTAAGCTTTCATTCTTCTTGTCTGCCTTTAAATAAGTGGCTTGGGATGCTTGCGAGGCCCAGGTTGATTTCGGCGTTCATGAAATGCCTGGGCCAGGCTTGCTATAGGGTCAGTAATCGGAACAGGGCGATCTTGTTGATCTGCGCCAGCGCGCACTTGAACTCGGTGTCGACCGGGTTGTGGATGCGCGTTTCGAACGCTGCGAGGATCTGATGCCGGTTGCTGCCTTTTACCGCCATGATGAAGGGAAACTTGAACTTGGCTTTATAGGCGTCGTTCAGCTCGGTGAAGCGCTGGAACTCTTCGGCCGTGCATTGGTGAATACCGGCGCCAGCCTGTTCATGGGTGCTGGCTTCGGTCAACTGGCCCTGGACGGCGGCTTTGCCGGCCAGGTCCGGGTGAGCGTTGATCAGGGCCAGCTGGCTTGTGTGATCGGCGCTCAACAGGATGTCGCTCATGCGCTGGTGCAGGGTTTCGATCTGGTCGATCGCAGCGTCCTGACCCAGGTCGAAGGCCTTCTCGGCCACCCATGGCGAATGTTCGTAGATGTCGGCGAAGGCTTTGACGAAGGCGTCGCGGCTCAATGTCGATGGTTTCAATGTTTGAAAGGCGCTCATTTCGCGGCCCCTTGGTACGGGTGGGTTTCCTGCCAGTGGCGCGCGATGTCGACGCGACGGCTGAACCACACCTGTTCATGACTTTTAGCGTATTCGATAAAGCGCTTGAGCGAGGCCAGACGCGCCGGACGGCCGATCAGGCGGCAGTGCAGGCCGATCGACAGCATTTTCGGTGCCTCGGCGCCTTCGGCGTAGAGCACGTCGAACGCGTCCTTGAGGTATTCGAAGAAATCGTCGCCCTTGTTGAAACCCTGGACCTGGGTGAAGCGCATGTCGTTGGTGTCCAGGGTGTACGGGATCACCAGGTGCGGCTTGCCGGTCGGGTTGTTCGGCTCCCAGTAGGGCAGGTCGTCGTCGTAGGTGTCGCAGTCGTAGAGGAAACCGCCTTCTTCCATCACCAGGCGACGGGTGTTCGGGCCGGTGCGGCCGGTGTACCAGCCCAGCGGACGCTCACCGGTGATCTCGGTGAGGATGCGGATCGCTTCGAGCATGTGCTCGCGTTCCTGGGTTTCATCCATGTACTGGTAGTCGATCCAGCGATAGCCGTGGCTGCAGATCTCGTGGCCGGCATCGACCATGGCGCGGATCACGTCCGGGTGACGCTGGGCGGCCATGGCCACGGCAAAGATGGTCAGCGGAATGTCGAATTCCTTGAACAGTTTCAGAATCCGCCAGACGCCGGCACGGCTGCCATACTCGTAAAGGGATTCCATGCTCATGTTGCGCGCGCCTTGCAGCGGCTGGGCTGAAACCATTTCCGAGAGGAACGCTTCGGACTCTTTGTCGCCATGCAGGATGTTGCGCTCGCCGCCTTCTTCGTAATTGAGTACGAACGACAAGGCAATGCGGGCATTGCCCGGCCAGTGGGGGTGAGGAGGGTTACTGCCGTAACCGACCAGGTCGCGTGGGTAGTCAGCGCTCACTGCAGGCTTCCTTCTTATTCGATGATGACGGTTGGTGTGACGCAGCTGAAAATTGGATGGCAGGCTTGCGTCACAGCGATGGGCTGATTGTATACAGCTTTATATTCACTTTGTAAGCCTGATTTTTCGCATTTTTCACCGACTGTCATCTTTTACTGCTATTGGCGTGAGCCTGCAAGAAATCTGCCTGACTGGTCAATTATTGATTGAAGGGTTCAAAGGCTGTGCGGTTTGGCGGGGAATCGACGGTAAATATGCAGAGGGCGGGGGTAATGCGAAATATGTCGTTTTTATTGTGTACAATTTTTTTGAAAAATGTCTTAATCAGTCGCTCGCCGCAGCTTTTCGTGCTTCGAATCGGTGCGGTCTCCTTTTCAACTGACTTCGGGAGGCGCGAAGTCTGACTGCTCCACGCAGGCAGGCGCGCAGAATCAATGGGACGTTTGACTACACACGTTTTGGACGCAGCACACGGTTGCCCGGGCAGCTCGATCAAGGTCGAGTTGTACCGCGTTGAAGGTTCGCAGCTGGAATTGGTCGCCACTGCCGTCACCAACAGCGATGGCCGTGTCGATGCACCGCTGCTGCAAGGCGATGACTACCGCACCGGGGTCTATCAGGTTCAGTTTCATGCCGGCGATTACTACCGCGCCCGTGGTGTAAAACTGCCGGAGCCGGCGTTTCTGGATGTCGTGGTGCTGCGTTTCGGCATCTCTGCCGAACAGGATCACTACCACGTGCCGTTGTTGATTTCGCCTTACAGCTACTCCACCTATCGCGGCAGCTGATCCCCCAGGCAGCTGCTGCACCCTGGAAGCGACTGCGCATATAGCTTCTTTGGTCTTTCGCCCGCTCACACTGCGGGCTTTTTTTCGTCTTGAGAAAACCGGTGCCTGTGAAGCCGTCTTCGCGAGCAAGCCCGCTCCCACAGGAGAATGCGTTCCAATGTGGGAGCGGGCTTGCTCGCGAAGCTTTAGCTTTTGGCTCTTAGCGGCTCAGCAGCGACGCGGCACCCGCACCACCAAACAACCCCGCACTGATCCGGTTGAACCAGCTCTGGCCCTTGCCGCTGCGCAGATAGCGCGCCGCACCATGGGCGCCGAGGCCGTAGGCGAGCTTGCACAGCAGATCAAGCACGGTCCAGGTCGCAATCATCACCAGCAGTTGCGGCAGGAACGGTTGTTCGGCACTCAAGAACTGCGGCAGGAAAGCGGCGAAGAACAGTATGTCTTTCGGATTGCTGGCGCCGAGCATGAAGGCACGGCCGAACAGTGCACGAAAGCGAGGCACCGGTGCTGCCTGCGGCACTTCAGCGCCGTGGGAAGGCTGGCGCGATTGCTGCCAGCTCTGCCAGGCGAGGTAGAACAGATACAGTGCGCCGACAATCTTCAGGGCGCTGAACAGCTGTTCCGAAGCCAGCAACAACGCACCCAGGCCCAGCGCCGAAGCACTGAGCAGGCAGATCGATGCCGACACGCCGCCGAGAAAGGCCGGGTAAGAGCGGCGCAGGCCGTAATTCAGACTGTTGCTGATCATCAGCAAAGACAGCGGCCCCGGGATCAGGATCACTATCAGCGCAGCGCCGCTGAACAGCAGCCAGGTTTCCAGACTCATCACTTTCCTCCATTTGCACAAAAGCCTCACCCGACGGGGTGAGGCTGTTTTGAAGCGGGTCCCGCGTAAGGTTTACAGGAAGATGAACTTGGCGATGAAGATCGCGCAGAGCACCCACAGGCTTACGGAAATTTCCTTGTACTTGCCGGTACCGGCCTTCAGCGCCACGTAGGTGATGAAGCCCAGCGCGATACCGTCGGCAACCGAGAAGGTCAGCGGCATCATGATTGCGGTGACAATCGCCGGAATGCTGTCGGTCGCTTCATCCCATTCGATGTGGGCCATGCCGCCCATCATCAGCATTGCTACATAAATCAGTGCGCCAGCGGTGGCATAGGCGGGAATCATGCCGGCCAGTGGTGCGAAAAACATTGCAGCTATAAATAGCACACCAACGGTGACTGCGGTAAGACCAGTCCGACCACCAGCGGCGACGCCGGCAGCACTTTCCACGTAGCTGGTTACTGGCGGAACACCCACCACTGCGCCGAATACGCTGGAAGCACTGTCGGCTTTCATGGCGCGGGAGAGGTTTTCGATGCGGCCGTCAGCGCCCACCAGATTGGCGCGCTGGGCAACGCCCATCAGTGTGCCGGCGGTGTCGAACATGTGCACGAAGAGGAACGCCAGGACCACGCTGATCATGCTGACGTTGAACACACCGGCGACGTTCATGGCCATCCAGGTCGGGGCCAGGCTTGGCGGGGCCGACATGATGCCCTCGTAGTGCACCAGCCCAAGGCCCCAACCGGCGAGGGTCACGGTAATGATGCTGATGAGGATTGCGCCGAACACTTTGTGATAGCTGAGGATGGCAATCATCAGGAAGCACACGGCGGCGAGCAGCGGGCCGGGCTCGCGCAGGGAACCGAGCTTGATCAGGGTAGCCGGGCTATCGACGACGATACCCGCGGTTTTCAGACCGATCAGCCCCAGGAACAGACCCACGCCGGCGCCCATGGCGAAGCGCAGGCTGACCGGGATGCTGTTGAGCAGCCATTCGCGGATCCGCGAGAAGGTCAGGATCATGAACAGCACACCGGAAACGAACACCGCGCCGAGGGCGGTTTCCCAGTTGTAGCCCATGGTGCCGACCACGGTGTAGGTGAAGAAGGCGTTCAGCCCCATGCCCGGTGCCAGGCCGACTGGCCAGTTGGCGTACAGGCCCATCAACAGGCAACCGAGTGCCGCGGCGATGCAGGTGGCGACGAACGCGGCACCGTGATCGATCCCGGCGTCGGCCATGATGTTGGGGTTAACGAAAATGATGTAAGCCATGGTGATAAAGGTTGTCAGACCGGCAATCAGCTCGGTCTTCACCGTGGTGCCGTGCAAGCTGAGTTTGAACAGACGTTCCAGCAAGCCATTGCGTAATGGCGGCGAGAGATCCAGCGTCGATGCTTCGGATTTGCGGCTTTCCACAGCGAATACTCCTCAAGAGTTTTATTGTTATTTCCAGGGCCGGACCCATGAGGGTGGCAGCGGCCCTTTGAGGCACTTGCGAATTTGTTGACCGCTTGGTCAGGAACTCGCACGAGGTGGATTATGCTTTTGTATACAAATAATGCAAATAATGTTTTTGGTTTTGTCGACGAAAAGTTTGGCTTTAGGGATATATCGCCTGTTCCGACCCCTTCGCGGGCAAGCCCGCTCCCACATTAGTTCTATGGTGTTCACAAAACCTGTGGGAGCGGGCTTGCCCGCGAAGAGGCCAGATCGGCCAACGCTTATGGAGTAGCCAAAACACTCATTCAGCCGGCGAATGACTCTTTCCCAACGCCAGATTCACCGCCAACCACCCATTCACCGCCGTCTCCCCGGCCTCGGCAAACACCCGTTCCAGCAATTTCACCTGCTCGCGCCTCAACGCCTGCTCAAACCGTGCGCCTTCAGCAGTCAATTCCAGCAAGCGCTTACGCTTGTCAGTCTCGGACGCGACGCTGTCGACCAGATGCATCTCCAGCAATTGTCGCAATGGCATGTTCAGCGCCTGCTTGCTCACACCTAGCAAGGCCAGCAACTCCTTGACGCTCAGGTTCGGGTAACGGGCGATGAAAAACACGATGCGCTGATGCACCCGACTCAGGCCGCGACGTTCGAGCATTTCATCGGCCTTGGCGGTAAAGGCCTGGTAGCCGAAGAAAAACGCTTCCATGGCTTGCTGCTGGGAGATCGGGTTTTTAAGGTCAAGCATATTGACGTATCCATTCGAGCTGGCGTAATTTCGGTCAACAAGTTTGACTCATTCTCCTCGTGCCTCGCTACCGGTGATCCCCATGGCTTTTTCCGAACGTGTCTCGCGCCTTAAAAGTTCTTTGATCCGTGAAATCCTCGCCGCGGCTCAGCGTCCGCAGATGATGTCGTTTGCCGGCGGCCTGCCCGCCGAAGCCATGCTGCCGAAGGTCGAATGGGCCGACATGCCGTTGTCCATGGGCCAATACGGCATGAGCGAAGGCGAGCCGGCGCTGCGCGAAGCCCTGGCCGCCGAAGCGCGAGCGTTGGGCGTGCCATGTGAGGCGAGCCAGGTGCTGGTGGTCAGCGGCTCACAGCAGACCCTGGACCTTGCAGCCAAGCTCTACATCGACAAGGGCACTGAAGTCCTGCTCGAAGCGCCGACTTATCTGGCGGCGTTGCAGATTTTTCAGCTGTTCGGCGCCGAATGCCTGACCGTGCCGCTGGAGGCTGACGGTCCGAACCTGGCGCAATTGCGCGCACGCCTGGAAAAACACTGTCCGGCCTTCATCTACCTGATCCCGACCTTCCAGAATCCATCGGCCGTGCGTTACAGCGAAACCAGGCGCGATGCGGTGGCCGCGTTGCTTGATGAGTTCGGCGTCACTTTGATCGAAGACGAGCCTTACCGCGAACTGACCTTTGATGGCGGCAGCGCCAGGCCGATTGTCAGTCGCTTGAAAAACGCCAGTTGGATCTACACCGGCACTGTGTCTAAAACCCTGTTGCCGGGTTTACGCGTCGGCTACCTGATCGCCAGTCCAGACCTGTTTCCCCATCTGTTGAAACTCAAGCAGTCGGCGGATTTGCACACCAATAGGGTCGGCCAGTGGCAGGCGCTGCAATGGATAGGCAGCGAGAAATATCAGCAACACCGCAGTGAGTTACGCGACTTTTACCGTGGACGTCGGGATGCGTTCCAGGCAGCGCTGGAAACTCACTTTTCGGATCTGGCGGACTGGAACGTGCCGCAGGGCGGGCTGTTTTTCTGGTTGAAACTCAAGCAGCCACAGGACACCCGAACCTTGCTTAACGCCGCGCTGGCCAACGACGTGGCGTTCATGCCGGGCGAACCGTTTTTCCCCGAGCCGGATAATCATCCGGGATATCTGCGGTTGAACTTCAGCCACATTGATCCGGCGCGGCTGGATGAAGGGCTCAAGCGCTTGGCGGCGGTGGTGCGACAGGCGCAGGCGGCGCAAGCGGGCTAGATACAAATAAACCGGCCAATGGGCCGGTTTATTTTTGTCTGAGGTTTGCGGTGCCTGTGCCGGCCTCTTCGCGGGCAAGCCCGCTCCCACAGAGGGACTGTGGCGTGCACAAAACCTGTGGGAGCGGGCTTGCCCGCGAAGAGGCCATCAGCCTCACCGAAAATACATCAGGCCGCCGCGAAACGCTTGTCCAGATAATCAATGATCACCTTGGACTCATACATCCAGGTGGTCTGGCCATTCTCTTCGATACGCAGGCACGGCACCTTGATCTTGCCGCCTTGCTCCAGCAAGGTCTGACGATCCTGCTCGTTGTTCTTCGCATCGCGAAGGGCCACCGGCACATTCAGGCGGCGCAGGGTGCGGCGGGTCTTCACGCAGAACGGGCAGGCGTGGAATTGATACAGCGTCAGGCCCTTGGCGGCCGCTTCAACCTGGGCCTGAGCCGCGGCGGGGCGCTTTTTCTTGCCCGGACGGGTGATGAAGTCGATGAAGATGATCAGTTGGCCAAGGCCGACACGAAGCGCTTTTACGAACACGTTGAAAGCCTCACGGTGCAAATGAAGAAGGGCGCGCAGCTTACCTGATTTTTTGCGGACGAAAAAAAACCGGCGATGAGTGCCGGTTTTCTTCGTGCCGCGAATTACTTGATGAGGCTGAGGAATTCGCTGCGGGTCGCAGCGTTCTCACGGAACTCACCGAGCA
The DNA here is from genome assembly GCF_052114525.1 of Pseudomonas sp. KB_15. Classification (NCBI taxonomy): domain Bacteria; kingdom Pseudomonadati; phylum Pseudomonadota; class Gammaproteobacteria; order Pseudomonadales; family Pseudomonadaceae; genus Pseudomonas; species Pseudomonas sp. KB_15. Next base: position 161,209 of record NZ_JBFREX010000017.1, read on the forward strand.
TCACCGAGGTGATCATCGTCGAATTCTGCTTCTCCACACCGCGCATCATCATGCACATGTGCTTGGCCTCGATCACCACCGCAACGCCCAGGGCGCCGGTGACCTGCTGGACCGCGTCGGCGATCTGGCGGCTGAGGTTTTCCTGGATCTGCAGGCGACGGGCGTACATATCGACGATCCGCGCCACCTTCGACAGGCCCAGAACCTTGCCGCTCGGGATGTAGGCGACGTGAGCCTTGCCGATGAACGGCAGCAGGTGGTGTTCGCACAACGAGTACAACTCGATGTCCTTGACCAGCACCATTTCGCTGTTGTCGGAGCTGAACAGGGCACCGTTGGTGACCTCTTCCAGTGTCTGTTCATAGCCGCGGCAGAGGTACTGCATGGCTTTGGCGGCACGCTTGGGCGTGTCGAGCAGGCCCTCGCGGGAGACGTCCTCGCCCAGTTGGCCAAGGATCGCGGTGTAATTCTGTTCCAGGGACATGAAACTACCTGTGGGATTTTACGCAAAGGGCAAGGGTACGGTGGCGGACACGACGCTGCAAGCGTGGCGCATCAGCTTTACTCGTCGCGACCTTCCATCATGGTGCGTTTGAGCATCACATAAACCGCGCCGGCACCGCCGTGTTTGGCCTGGCACGAGGTGAAGCCGAGCACCTGTGGATGCTGGCGCAGCCAGGTGTTGACGTGGCTTTTGATCATCGGCCGCTTGCCGTCCAGGCGTACAGCCTTGCCATGGGTGACGCGCACGCAGCGGATTTCGAACCTGGTCGCTTCGGCCAGGAAGGCCCAGAGGGTTTCCCGGGCTTTTTCCACGCTCATGCCATGCAGGTCGAGGCTGCCTTCGAACGGAATCTGGCCGATCTTGAGCTTGCGCATCTGGCTTTCCTGTACGCCGTCACGTGCCCACATCAGCTCGTCTTCAGGGCCGACGTCGATGACGAACTGATCGGACAGCCCGTCAACGGTGGTGGATTCGGTGCGCACAGTGGCCGCTAGACGCAGTTTGGCAATCTGCGCGCGGTCAGCCTTGGGTTTGCCGGTTTCGGCGCGATCGTGCTTGATCGGCTTGACGCCTTGGATCGCGCTTTTGAACAGGGAAAAATCGTCGTCTTGCATGTCAGCCTCCGCGAAGGGCGGCCAGTTTACCCAACTCGAAGCGAATCGGGCGCGACAAAACGCGCGGCGTTCGGTCTCGACCTTGGTCTCAGTCGTGTTTTTTCATCAGATGCGGGGACATGTTCAGTTCTTGTGACTGACGCGAGCGGCGACGGCAGCGGCGCCACAGCCACACGCCGAGGTACAGCACCACCAGACCAATCGCCAGGATCACCGCCGCACCGGCACGGTTGGTGTTCATCTCGCCGAGGGCGGGGGCGTGACCGAGCAGGCTGGCGACACCGGCCATGGCGAGCAACACACCGCTCATGGCCAGCAACGCGGCTATCGTTGCGCCGATTCGAAAACGCCAATTGCGTTGGCCTTTGGGCCGCAAGCGGCGAGCGTCAAAACCATCGGATAACTTCATTCCGACCTTCCTCAATGGGTATCGGCCCTTCGACCGGGAGTTGACCGGGATGTTCCTGAGGCTAAGACAATTACGGCTAATGAGAGGCTTTTGCGGATGAGCGGCGTTTTTGACCGCTCATTGGGCGCTGATCAGACCAGTTCGTGGGTCAAGGCGAGGGTGGCAAAGTTATCGCCCATGATCGCCATTTCGGTCTGATGAACGTGCGCGGCGCTCAGTACACCGCCCTTGTAGGGCAGATCGCGAGTGGCGCAGGCGTCTTCAATAAGTGTGCATCGGAAACCCAGGTTCTTCGCTGCGCGCACGGTGGTGCTGACGCTGGAGTGACTCATGAAACCGCAGACGATCAGGTCGAGGGCGCCGAGGTCCTCCAGGCGTTTGGCCAGTTCGGTACCGTGGAACGCGCTCGGCAGCAATTTGCCGATGATGGTTTCGTCGTTCTGTGGCTCAAGACCCGGAATGAACTCACCACCGACGCCTTGCGGGTTGAACATTCCACCGAGCGTGCCGAGGTGGCGGACATGCACGATCGGCCGGCCAGCGGCACGGGCCGCGGCGAGTAACTGCTTGATGTTCGCGACGGCCTCATCCATGCCGCTGAGGGCCAGCGGCCCGCTCAAATATTCTTTCTGGGCATCGATGATGATAAGGGTCGCATGACTCAGTTTGGCTGCCGGATAACCGCGGCCGCTGAGTTGAAACATCGTTTTTGGAACGGACATTCTGGGGCTCCTTGGAGTGGGGCTTTTGCGACATTGTCCTCTGGCTGAGCGGTTCTGTGAATCGCTACGATCGTAGGTGCCGTCGTTGCTGGCCTGTAGCCTTGTCAATAGTCACGTTTTGTTCAATAGCCTGGCGAAAAAATGGATAACTCCTACATTTGAATCGGTAGTTTCCCGCGTCGTCGTGACGTCGTTTGACTGGTAGAATCGCCCGTCGATTTTTCTGGAGTTTGCCGTCGTGATCACTTCCCGCCTTCGCACCCTGCGTGACCATATCCGTTGGGCCGTCAGTCGCTTCCATGGGGAGGATCTGTTTTTCGGTCATGGCACCGACAACGCCTGGGACGAAGCCCGGCAATTGGTGTTGGGCGCACTGCACCTGCCGTGGGAAATCGCCGACAGCTACCTCGACTGCAATCTGGAAGACGACGAACTGGTCCATTTGCAGCGCTTGCTCAAGCGCCGTATCGAAGAGCGGGTACCGACTGCGTATCTGCTGGGCGAGGCCTGGTTCTGCGGAATGTCGTTCATCGTCGATGAGCGTGTGCTGATCCCGCGTTCACCGATTGGCGAGTTGATCGAAAATCGTTTTACCCCGTGGCTGGCTTCGGAGCCTGCGCGGATTCTCGACCTGTGCACCGGTTCCGGTTGCATCGGCATTGCCTGCGCCTACGAGTTCCAGCATGCCGAGGTGGTGTTGGCAGACCTGTCGTTCGAAGCGCTGGAAGTGGCCAACCAGAACATCGAGCGCCATGGTGTCGATGAGCGCGTGTACACGGTGCAGGGCGACGGTTTCGAGGGCTTGCCGGGACAACGTTTCGACCTGATCGTGTCGAACCCGCCCTACGTCGATGCAGAGGATTTCGCCGACATGCCGGACGAATACCAGCACGAACCGGAACTGGGCCTGGCCTGCGGCGATGACGGTTTGAACCTGGTACGGCGCATGCTCGCCGAAGCGGCGGATCATCTGACCGAGAAGGGCTTGCTGATTGTCGAAGTGGGCAACAGCCAGGTGCACGTCGAGGCGTTGTACCCGGAAGTCGACTTTGCCTGGCTGGAGTTCGAGCGTGGCGGCCATGGCGTATTCATGCTGAGCGCGCAGCAGTGCCGTGAGCATCAGGCGTTGTTCGCTTCCCGCGTCTGACCCTTGTAGGAGCGAGCTTGCTCTCAGGTCCATCGTCGGAACGCCGCCCGGAGCAAGCTCGCTCCTACAATGAATGCGCCGCGCTCTCAAGCCTTTACCGGTGCGTGGCAATCCAGATCAGCAACCCCGCCTGAAACACCGCAAACGCCACCAGGCAGGTGATGGTGAAGCGCAGTCCGGCGTCTTCGCGTTTGTACTTGCTGACTTTTTCTTCGTGTTTCTTGAGTTTGACTTCCTGCTCGGCCAGGTTCTGCTCGGCTTGCTGGAGCATCTGCGCCGCCTCGAGAATTTCCACGACCTGCAGTTTTTCGCTGTTCCAGTCGCCAGCAAGGTCGCCGACCTTGACCGGCTTGACGCTGCCTTTCAAATGCTGGGCATCGGCATACACCACGTCGAAACCGTGCACGCGTAAAAAATGATCGCGGCGCAGGCGGGTGTCTTCGTTCAGCGCTTCCTTGTTGCTCWGGTCAAAGCCGTCGACGGTGTAGGTCGGCCAGCGCTTCTTCGCCCAGTTGATGCCCTGGGCCGCCATGAATCGGCCAATGCCGCGGTTCAGCGGTTCAACCTGCAAACCGCTATCCGGGGCGAAATGCACGCGCTTTTCGGTGTGATCGACCCACACGTCCAGATGATTCTGTTCCTTGCGCACGCGCTGGCCGGGCAGGGTGATGCTCATGCGCATCAGGCTGCGTTCCTTGTCGTTGCGCTCGGCATAGCCGAGCTCGACAAAGCGCAACGGGCGCCCGCCCGTGTTGCGGTCAGTCTGCAGCGGCGCCAGACGGAGCATCTTGTGGTGCTCGACGTGGACGTCCGCCCAGGGCAGCTCGACCGCTGGCGGTGCGTCTTTTTCAGCGGTGGTGTCGGGTGAAGTCTGGGTGTCAGTCATAACGGCGAGATCCTGTCCAAGCTCAGCTTGTCGCCAGCCAATCTGCTGGCGACAAAGGCTTATCGGCCGTTTTTTTCAAGACTGGAGGGCTGGGGTTGTTCTCAACCATTTTCACGCGGTGAAAACTGGTTGAGAACGCCCCCGGCAGCGCTTAGCTGGTGCGAAGTCCGTCGATAAACCCGAGGATTCGCGTGCCCAGTTCCGCTGCCAGGGGCAACTGCGGGTCTTTATAGGAAGCCAGCTGGCGTTTGACGTCGTTGGGCACGATGCGCATGACGTGGTTCATGCCCTCGATCAGCGCCAGTTCGGCGTCCGGTTTGGCCGCCTTGAGCAGCCTTGCGTCATTGACGCCAACCTGGATGTCGTTGCTGCCCTGGATGATCAGCGCCGGCATCTTCAGCTTGGCAAATGCCGCGGCCGGGTCCTGGCGGAACAGGGAAATCAGGTAAGGCTGTACGCTCGGACGGAAAATCGCCTGCAAGGGTGGCGGCACATTGTCGTCGGGTTTCCCGGCCTTGAGGCTGTCGAGCAATTCATTGCTGCGCAGCATCAGCGGTGGCGGCAGGCGATTGCCCAGTTGCTCGCGAATGACCTGATCCACCGGTCTTGCGCTACCCGAGACAGAAATCACCGCGTCGGCATCGATGCCCGGCGCAGCAAGGCTGGCGATCAAGGCGCCCTCGCTGTGACCCAGCACAATCAGTTTGCCGAAGCGCGGATCGGTCTTGAGCTTCCGGCCCCAGGCTTGGGCATCGGACACATAAGCCTCTACCGTCAAGTTGCGTTCGTCCGGGGTCGCGGCCAGGCTCGCGGCCACGCCACGTTTGTCGTAACGCACGCTGGCAATGTTGTGTTTGGCCAGCACCCAGGCAAGGCGCTTGAGGCTGTCATTGCGCCCGCCGTCGGTGTTGTTTCCGTCACGATCCGTAGGGCCGGAACCGGAAATGATCAGGACAACCGGCACTCGATTGTCGGATTTTGGCAGTAACAGCGAGCCGAAAAGCTCGCCAGTGCCTGTATCCAATGTGATCGGTCGTTGCAGGACAGTCGCCTGGGCGAAGCCGGAAATCAGGGTAAGGCTCAAGGCTAGAACTCGCAGCATCATCGCGCCATCATCAAGAAGGTGCCGGTTGGACTCACAGGCACCCATAAGGTTCGAGGATGAACTACTTGGGTAGCCTGCGTATACTGGCGCGCATTACGTATTCAGGTTCATTTCACGGAGCGTCCTGCATGTCCGGCAATACCTACGGCAAGCTGTTCACTGTCACCACCGCGGGCGAAAGCCATGGTCCGGCGTTGGTCGCCATTGTCGATGGCTGCCCGCCGGGCCTGGAGATATCCCTGGAGGATCTGCAGCGTGACCTGGATCGCCGCAAACCCGGCACCAGCCGCCACACAACCCAGCGCCAGGAAGCCGACGAAGTCGAAATCCTCTCCGGCGTGTTCGAGGGGCGCACCACCGGCTGTTCCATCGGCCTGTTGATCCGCAACACCGACCAGAAGTCCAAGGACTACTCGGCGATCAAGGATCTGTTCCGCCCGGCCCACGCCGACTACACCTACCACCACAAGTACGGCGAGCGCGACTACCGCGGCGGCGGTCGCAGTTCGGCCCGCGAAACCGCGATGCGCGTCGCGGCCGGTGCGATTGCGAAAAAATACCTGGCCAGCCAGGGCATCGTCATTCGCGGCTACATGAGCCAGCTCGGGCCGATCGAAATCCCGTTCAAGACCTGGGAATCGGTTGAGCAGAACGCCTTCTTCAGCCCGGACCCGGACAAGGTGCCGGAACTGGAAGCCTACATGGACCAGTTGCGCCGCGACCAGGATTCGGTCGGCGCGAAAATCACCGTGGTCGCCGAAGGCGTGATGCCAGGCCTGGGCGAGCCGATCTTCGACCGTCTCGATGCCGAACTCGCCCATGCACTGATGAGCATCAACGCGGTCAAGGGCGTGGAAATCGGCGCCGGTTTCGCCAGCGTCGCCCAGCGCGGCACCGAGCATCGCGATGAAATGACCCCGGAAGGTTTCCTCAGCAATAACGCGGGCGGCATTCTCGGTGGTATTTCCTCGGGTCAGCCAATCGTAGCGCACCTGGCGCTGAAGCCGACGTCGAGCATCACCACGCCGGGCCGTTCCATCGACATCCATGGCAACCCGGTGGAAGTAATCACCAAGGGTCGTCACGACCCGTGCGTCGGCATCCGCGCCACGCCGATTGCCGAAGCGATGATGGCCATCGTGCTGATGGATCACCTGCTGCGTCACCGTGGGCAGAACGCCGATGTGCGTGTGAGCACGCCGGTGCTGGGTCAGCTTTAATGGCTGACCTCGCAGCCGCTGCGGTTTGACCGGCGTGGCGGCGCTCCCGTACTGGCGGCTCTCCAGTTTCTATCTGTTCTATTTCGCTTTGCTCGGTTCGACAGCGCCGTTTCTGGCGCTGTACTTCGATCACCTCGGGTTCAGTGCTGCGCGCATCGGCGAACTGGTGGCGATCCCGATGCTGATGCGTTGCGTGGCGCCGAACATCTGGGGCTGGCTGGGCGACTACACCGGCCGGCGGCTGGCCATCGTGCGCTTCGGTGCAGTGTGCACATTGCTGACGTTCTCGCTGATTTTCGTCAGCAAGACCTACGCCTGGCTGGCGATGGTCATGGCCTTGCATGCGTTCTTCTGGCACGCGGTGTTGCCGCAGTTCGAAGTCATCACCCTGGCGCACTTGCAAGGGCAGACTTCGCGCTACAGCCAGATTCGCCTGTGGGGCTCGATCGGTTTCATCATCACCGTGGTCGCGCTGGGGCGGTTGTTCGAATGGCTGAGCCTCGACATCTACCCGGCGGCGCTGGTACTGATCCTGGCCGGCATCGTGCTCAGCAGCCTGTGGGTGCCGAACGCTCAACCGGCGCCGGGCAACCGGGTGGCGGGGGAGGGATTTCTCAAGCAGCTGCGCAACCCCGGCGTATTGGCGTTTTACGCCTGCGTGGCGCTGATGCAGATGAGCCACGGGCCGTATTACACGTTTTTAACGCTGCACCTTGAGCGACTGGGTTACAGCCGCGGAGTGATCGGCATGCTCTGGGCGGTCGGCGTGGTTGCCGAAGTCCTGATGTTTCTGGCCATGAGCCGGATCCTCGCGCGCGTCTCGCTGCGCCGGGTGCTGATGGCCAGTTTTCTGCTGGCGGCGCTGCGTTGGCTGTTGCTGGGCACGCTCGCGGAGTTTCTTTGGGTGCTGTTGTTTGCCCAGGTGCTGCACGCGGCGACGTTCGGCAGTTTTCACGCCGCTGCCATTCAATTCGTGCAACGTAGTTTCGGCGCGCGCCAGCAAGGCCAGGGTCAGGCGCTGTATGCCGCCCTGGCCGGCACCGGTGGCGCATTGGGCGCGTTGTACGCCGGTTACAGCTGGAACGCCCTTGGCGCCGCATTGACCTTTAGTATTGCCAGCCTCGCAGCCGTCGCGGCTGCCGTTATCATTGCCACATGTATGCAAGAGGACAGGCCATGAGCCTTACCCGTGAACACCTCGCCCAGGAAATCATCGACGCCGGGCGTTTTCTGTATGGCCGCGGTTGGTCGCCGGCCACCAGCAGCAATTACTCGACCCGCCTGTCGCCGACCGAAGCCTTGCTGACCGTGTCCGGCAAGCACAAGGGGCAACTCGGCATGGACGATGTGCTGGCCACCGACCTGTCAGGCAACAGCCTGGAACCGGGCAAGAAACCGTCCGCCGAAACCCTGTTGCACACCCAGCTCTACAGCTGGCGCCCAGAGATCGGTGCCGTGCTGCACACCCACTCGGTGAATGCCACCGTGCTGTCGCGCCTGACGCAACAAGACTTCATCGAGTTTGAAGACTACGAACTGCAAAAGGCCTTCAGCGGTGTGACGACCCACGAATCCCGGGTGCGCGTGCCGATTTTCGACAACGACCAGGACATTGCGCGCCTGGCCGCCAAGGTGCAGCCTTGGCTCGACGCCCATCCCGATTGCGTCGGCTACCTGATCCGCGGCCATGGCCTCTACACCTGGGGCACGCGCATGAGCGATGCCCTGCGGCAGATCGAGGCCTTTGAATTTTTGTTCGAGTGCGAATTGAAGATGCGCTCGCTCTTGAACCCTAAAGCATGAACCGTTAAGGAGTTGCCCTGATGAGCAGCCTGTCCGTTTATCACGTCTCCAGCCCTGAAATTCCCAACAAGGTGCTGACCCATTTCGAAGACATCGCCTCGACCCTGGCCGAACAAGGCGTGCGCTTCGACCGTTGGCAGGCCGCCACCAAACTCCAGCCGGGCGCGAGCCAGGATGAAGTGATTGCGGCCTATCAGGCGCAAATCGACCAGCTGATGACCGAACGCGGTTACATCACCGTCGACGTGATCAGCCTCAACAGCGACCACCCGCAAAAAGCCGAATTGCGCGCCAAATTCCTCAACGAACACCGACATGGCGAAGACGAAGTACGATTTTTCGTCGCCGGGCGCGGCCTGTTTACCCTGCACATCGACGATTACGTCTACGCGGTGCTGTGCGAAAAAAACGACCTGATCTCGGTGCCGGCGGGTACCAAACACTGGTTCGACATGGGCGAGCATCCGCACTTCATTGCGATTCGCTTGTTCAACAACCCGGAAGGCTGGGTGGCCAATTTCACCGGTGAAGACATCGCCAGCCAATTTCCGCGTCTTGAGGACTGAGTCGATGCCGATCAAAGCGATTCTCACCGATATCGAAGGCACCACCAGCGCGGTGAGTTTTGTGTTCGACGTGCTGTTTCCCTATGCAGCCAAACATCTGCCGGAGTTCGTTCGTCAGCAGGCCGAGCGCGCTGACGTGGCTGAACAGCTGGCCGCCGTACGCCGTGACAGCAACGAGCTGAATGCCGACGTCGAACGGGTCATCGAGATCCTGTTGGGCTGGATTGCCGAAGACCGCAAGGCCACGCCGTTGAAAGCGTTGCAGGGCATGGTCTGGGAGCAGGGCTATCAGGCCGGGCAGTTGAAGGGGCATGTGTACCCGGACGCCGTTGAGGCGCTCAAAGACTGGCATCAGGCCGGTTATCAACTTTTTGTTTATTCGTCCGGCTCGATCCAGGCCCAGCGGCTGATCTTCGGTTGCTCCGAGGCGGGGGACCTGACGCCGTTGTTCAGCGGCTATTTCGATACGACGTCAGGGCCTAAGCGCGAGGTGCAGTCCTACGCCAACATCACCCAGGCGATCAACATCGAGGCGGGGCAGATTCTGTTCCTGTCCGACATCGTCGAAGAGCTGGATGCGGCGCGTGCGGCGGGGATGGCTACCTGTGGGCTGGCTCGTGAAGGCGGGGAACTGGCAGGGCATGTCACTGTGGACAGCTTTGCGCGGATAAATCCCGCTGCCTTCTAAGCACTACACAACTTGTAGGAGCGAGCAGGCTCGCTCCCACAGTGTTTTTCCGGCAATTTTATTTACAGCGTGTGATAGGTCGGCAGGGCAAACCGTTGCTGGCTCTGCAGCATGGAAATCTGCGGCAGCTCACTGGCTTGTTCAGCGAGGTCACGGCGAATCGCACTGATGACCCATGACAGTTGGTCACCATTGTGCAATTGCTGATAGGAAATCGAGCGCTTGAATTCTCTGCCGTCGGCGCTGCGCAAGGTCAGCAGAATCCCGCCATCAGGGCGGTCCTGGGTAGTGACTGCGAAGTTGGAGAACAAGGACGAAAATTTTTCCTGGATAAGGCTCATGTCGTTCAGCTCCATGATGATTTGAATAGCAAGCATGGAGAGACTGTTGCAGCCTTTGTGCCATTCATTTCAGCTGAATAATGTTAAGCAAAATCAACATGTTACGGTTTTCAGTGATTTTTGCTTTCGTGCAATCTGCATGAATGGCCATCGTGCATCCTGCATTTTGCAGGTACGTCGGCGACTCGATGGAACCAATTGGCGTGCACGGGATCACCTTCGCGCAGCGCAGTCGCGGATCAAGATCACAGATCAAGATCGTAGATACAAAACATTTCAAAAACCGCGTGTACAGCTCAAGAAGCGTTGACGTATTTTCGGATTCAGTCATCGCAGCCCGACAATAAAAAGATCGAACGGGAGCATCATGAGCCGCACGTCGAACGACACGATTACCTGGGGCATGATGCTCCGCAAGTTGCCTTCCATTGCCAAAGCCATCCCCCGGGTGGTGAAGGGCATGAAGGTCGCCAACGTCAAGGACCCGACCCAGGCATGTGGTTTGGGCTGGAGTTTCGAGCAAGCCACATTGCGCAACCCGGATGGCCCGGCGCTGTTGCAAGGCGACGTAACACTCAGTTATTCCGAGGTCAATCAATGGGCCAACCGCATCGCCCATCACTTGATCGGCCAAGGCATCGGCAAGGGTGATGTGGTGGCGGTCTTCATCGAGAACCGCCCCGAACTGCTGGTGACGATTCTGGCGGTGGCCAAGGTCGGCGCGATCAGCGCGTTGCTCAATACCTCACAGACCCGCGACACCCTGGTGCACAGTGTGAATCTGGTGGCGCCGGCGGCGATCATTGTCGGGGAGGAGTTGGTCCCGGCGTACCTGGCGGTTCGTGACCGGGTGTCGATCAAGGCTGAGCGCACCTGGTTCGTCGCCGATCAGGACACCTCTCGCCAACCGGGCATCGCGCCTGAAGGTTTCATTAACCTGATGACCGTCAGTCTCGACGACGCCAGCGACAACCCGGCCAGCAGCCAGCAGATTTTCTTCGACGATCCCTGCTTCTATATCTACACCTCGGGCACCACGGGGCTGCCCAAGGCTGGCGTGTTCAAGCACGGTCGCTGGATGCGCAGCTCTGCGAGTTTCGGCATGATCGCCCTGGACATGCGCCCGGACGATGTCGTCTATTGCACCTTGCCGCTGTACCACGCCACTGGGCTTTGCGTGTGCTGGGGTTCGGCCGTCAGTGGTGCCAGCGGGTTCGCCATCCGCCGCAAGTTCAGCGCCAGTCAGTTCTGGAACGACGTGCGCAAGTACCGGGCGACCACCATCGGTTATGTCGGCGAACTGTGCCGCTACCTGGTCGATCAACCGCCCAGCGCCGACGACAACCGGCACGACGTGAAGAAAATGATTGGCAACGGCTTGCGTCCCGGCGCCTGGAAAGAGTTCAAGACCCGCTTTGCGGTGAATCACATCTGCGAGCTGTACGCCGCCAGCGACGGCAATATCGGGTTCACCAACATTCTGAATTTCGACAACACCATCGGTTTTTCCCTGATGCGCTGGGAGCTGGTCGCATACGACCACAACAGCGGCGCGCCGATTCGTCAGGCCAATGGGCTGATGCGCAAGGTCGCCAAGGGAGAGCAGGGGTTGTTGCTGGCAAAAATCGACGACAAGGCACCGCTGGACGGCTACACCGATCCGCAGAAAACCGCCAGGGTCGTGCTCCACGATGTGTTCGAGCAGGGCGACCGCTACTTCAACACCGGCGACCTGTTGCGCAACATCGGCTTTGGTCATGCGCAGTTTGTCGACCGCCTGGGTGACACCTACCGCTGGAAGGGCGAAAACGTCTCGACCACGGAGGTTGAAAACATCCTCCTGCAACACCCGCATATTTCCGAAGCCGTGGCCTATGGCGTGGAAATCCGCAACACCAATGGCCGGGCCGGKATGGCGGCGATCACTCCCGCCGAATCCCTGGCAACCCTGGACTTCAGCGAACTGCTGGCCTTCGCCCGTGAGCAAATGCCGGCCTATGCCGTGCCGTTGTTCCTGCGGGTGAAAGTGAAAATGGAAACCACCGGGACTTTCAAATATCAGAAGACCCGACTCAAGGACGAGGCCTTCGACCCGGGCAAAACCGGTGATGACCCGATCTATGCCTGGCTGCCGGGGACCCAGACTTACGTGCAGGTCACGGAGCAGTTGTTGTCTGATATTCACGGCGGCAAGTACCGCTATTGAATCTGGCTATGGTGGTCCATGAGAAAAAACAAGTGACAGTGCCGGGAGTGCTCGGGAAACTGTCGGCTTTTACGAATGACAGAAATTGGAGTGCCCAATGTCAGACAAAAGCCGCCAGATGACCCCCGAAGAAGCCGCCGAATTCACCGAACAGGTATTCAACAAGGCTCGGGAGGGTGATGCGGCGATGATGGCTGCGCTGTTGACCAAGGGTTTGCCGCCGAACCTGCGTAACCACAAGGGCGATACCTTGCTGATGCTGGCCGCGTATCACGGTCATGTGGACACAGTCAAAGTCCTGCTGGAGCACAAGGCCGACCCGGAGATCCGCAACGACAACGGCCAGAGCCCGATTGCCGGCGCCGCCTTCAAGGGCGACCTGGCGGTGATCAAGGCCTTGGTCGACGGCGGCGCGCAGGTTGAAGGCTCGTCCTTCGATGGCCGCACGGCGCTGATGATGGCGGCGATGTTCAACCGCGTCGAAGTGGTCGATTACCTGATCAGCAAGGGCGCCGACCCGAAAGCCAAGGACGCCAATGGCATCACCGCGCTGGAAGCTGCCAGGACCATGGGCGCATCCGATACGGTTGCGCAGCTGGAAAAACTGCTGGGCTGACGTTGAACCCTGTGGCTACGGGGCTTTTGTGGCGAGGGGGCTTGTCGGGACGCCGCACCGCCCCGTTCGGCTGCGAAGCAGTCGTGAACCCGGCAGCCGCGGTGGACCTGGATAATCGCAGTCGCAGGTATCAGGGCCGCTTCGCGACCCAACGGGGTGGTGCGGCGTCCCGACAAGCCCCCTCGCCACAAGGTCCGCAGCGTCTGCTTTATGCGCTATCCTTCGCGCCCTCAAAATTCACCTCGCTACAGGATCCTCCCCATGAAAGCCGCACTCGTCGAACTCATCAGCAAAATCAGCTCCGGGTGCATGGGCGAAGACGAAATCCTCAAGGTCGCGGACGAAGCGGCCCAGGCCTACGCCGATCAGGATGCTTTCCTGACAGCCAATCCGGACATCAACTACGACGAAACCTTCCCGATCCCGCTGGGTGAGTGGGTGGTGGTCGGCAGCCTGCCGGAAACGGTGCTGTTCCAGGCTGACACCTACATGGACCTGTTCGCCCGGATCGTCGCCTCGTTCGGCCCTGGTGTGGAGTTCAATCTCAAGCCCAAGCAACTGGCCAAGACCGAAGCCCTGACTGCGCTCAACCGCATCCAGGTGCAGATGAGCAGCATGAACAAGGAAAACGGTGGCTACACGCTGATGAACTTCAGCCAGTTGCTCGATGACGAATTGCAGGTGGTCCTGGTCTACGGCAATGACGTGCCACGGGTGCTGGAATTGTGCACCGAAGTCGGCATCGCGGCCGCGCCATCCCTGGAAGCCCTGAAAGTGGCCATCCACGTCTGATAGCCAAACACTGTCAATAAAACGGAATCCTTGCGACGACCGTCTATCCTGAGGGGGCAAATCACTCTTCAGGAGCGTCACCATGGGTTCCACGTTCAACAGCCTGGTTGCCTTGATCATTTTTGCCCTGGATATCTGGGCCATCATCAACGTGTTCAAAAGTAGCGCCGAGACCGGGATGAAAATCCTCTGGGTGCTGTTGATCGCGCTGTTGCCGGTGCTGGGACTGATCATCTGGGCCATCGCCGGGCCGCGGGGCAATGTCAAGTTCTGACGGATTTCCCACAAACAACACCGACCCTGTGGGAGCGGGCTTGCCCGCGATGATATCGCCGCGGTGTCTCTGACGGTAACCGTCCGTTGCCACCCGCATTCATCGGAGCACTTCCCATGAGCAACACCCCGACCAGCGACTACCTGGAAACCCTCTACGAAGGCTACGGCCAGCGTTTTCGCATGGAAAAACTGCTGCACGAAGTGCGCACCGAACACCAGCACCTGGTGATCTTCGAAAACCCGCGCATGGGCCGGGTGATGGCGCTGGACGGCGTGATCCAGACCACCGAAGCCGACGAATTCATCTACCACGAAATGCTCACCCACGTGCCGATCCTCGCCCATGGCACCGCCAGACGCGTGTTGATCATCGGCGGCGGCGATGGCGGCATGTTGCGTGAAGTGGCCAAGCACCGCAGTGTCGAGCACATCACCATGGTCGAAATCGACGGCACCGTGGTCGATATGTGCAAGGAATTCCTGCCGAACCACTCCAAGGGTGCATTCGATGATCCACGCCTGAACCTGGTGATCGACGACGGCATGCGTTTTGTCGCCACCACCACTGAAAAATTCGACGTGATCATTTCCGACTCTACCGACCCGATCGGGCCGGGCGAAGTGCTGTTCTCGGAAAACTTCTACCAGGCCTGCCACCGTTGCCTGAACGAAGGCGGCATCCTGGTGACCCAGAACGGCACGCCGTTCATGCAGATCGAAGAAGTGAAGACCACCGCCGGTCGCCTGCGCAGCCTGTTCCCGGACTGGCACTTCTACCAGGCCGCCGTGCCGACCTACATCGGTGGCTCGATGACTTTTGCGTGGGGCGCGACCAATACCGCTTATCGCAAGTTGTCCCGCGAAACCCTGCAACAGCGCTTCACGGGCAGCGGCATCGTCACCCGCTACTACAATCCTGAAATTCACATTGGCGCGTTCGCCTTGCCGCAATACGTATTGCAGGCAGTGAACAAGCCAAGCAACGACTAAAACCCTGTAGGAGCGAGCCTGCTCGCGATGGCGTCAGACCAGTATGTAAGCCCATCCATGGGTTTTATCGAGGAGGCTCCAATGCAAAAGTGGAAGGTCACTTTCGTGGATGATCATGGCGAAACCGTCGACGAAGTGTTCGAGTGCATCGAGCGCCCGGACTACGAGCATGCCGCCAGGCTCATCAAGGCCCGGTTTCTTCCTGTCGTCGCCGAACTGGATCTGAACGATCTGGAGGGGCGGACCGCCGATGCGTGCGTCAAAGAACTCAAGTTCCAGAACAGCATTGAAATCCTCGGCATTACTCCAATCTGAACGACACCTGTCGCATTCACATCCAGACCTTGGCAGAGGCTCTATCTTGAGGCTACTCTGCAAGCGAGATCAGCGATTGAATCGCTAAGGTCTGGTCTTGTCAGCTCCATGCTTGTTTCCCGCCGGCTCATTGGTTGCCGTCGCTCGCGCTGTTCGGTTGCGGGTGAGGGAGTACGGAAAGTCTATCCATCGTTTTGAGGAGGACGTTTCATGAGCACAGCCTATCAAGAAGACATCAGCAGCAGCGTGCTGCGCCGCATGAAAGAAGGCGGTTTTGACTTTTCGCGGTTTCATCCCATCGAGTTCTACGCCATTTTCCCGGACGAGGAGCGGGCACGCAGGGCGGCAGGTCATTTCCACCGTGGTGAATCCCTGAATGCGCAAGTCAGTGTGCGCGACGACGGCGCCTGGGCGCTGGAGTTGAGCAAAGTCATGTATGCCACCTACGACGACATCGGCGACTTCGAACAGGGTTTCGAAGCGGTGGTCGAGCCGTTGGGCGGCATTATCGAAGGCTGGGGTGTGAAACAGGAGGTACGAGGGCGACTCGCATAACCTTATGAACAGTGACAATTGGCAATGACGGCTGACCTTCGGGTTGGCCGTTTTCATTTGTGGGCGTTGAAAACCAGCAAAAAAAAGCCGCCTGGGCAGGCGGCTAAAAGGGAAGTCCGGTGAGCTTTTCAGCGAATGCCCGGATTATCCGCACCCATTGCCGGGCAGTGAAATCAACTCTGGCTATGCTGGTGATAGGCGACCACTACGCCTTGCAATGAAGCGGGGGCAATCAGGTTGGGGCATTTGTCGCACAGGATTGGTGCGGTGAGTGCGTCTTGATTATCCAACCGATTGAAATTTAAGCGTTTATGCCGATGGCACGGGCCTTGCGAAGGTCTGGACGTCCGAGTGACAAGGAGTACGGCATGATCCGCACCTATTTTGATGAGATGTACGATGCCGGCGGCCAGGTCCGCCCGCACTATCGGGAGTTTGCCCGTTGGCTGGCCGAGACGCCTGACGAGCTTCTGGCACAACGGCGACGCGAGGCCGATCTGCTGTTTCATCGCGCCGGGATTACCTTCACGCTCTACGGGGACGAGCAGGGCACAGAGCGCCTGATTCCATTCGATACCATCCCGCGCAGCATCCCCGCCAGCGAATGGCGGATTGTCGAGCGCGGTTGCATCCAGCGAGTCAAGGCGTTGAACATGTTCCTCGCCGACCTCTATCACGAGCAGCGCATCATCAAGGCCGGCATCATTCCGGCCGAGCAGGTGCTGGCCAACGAGCAGTATCAGTTGGCAATGCAGGGCCTGGATCTGCACCGCGATATCTATTCGCACATTTCCGGTGTCGATCTGGTGCGCGACGGTGACGGCACGTATTACGTGCTCGAAGACAATCTGCGTACACCGAGCGGCGTCAGTTACATGCTCGAAGACCGCAAGATGATGATGCGCCTGTTCCCCGAGCTGTTCGCGGCGCAACGCATTGCCCCCATCGACCACTACCCGAACCTGCTGCTCGACACCCTGAAAAGCTCAAGCCCGATCGATAACCCGAGCGTGGTGGTGCTGACGCCGGGACGCTTCAACAGTGCGTTCTTCGAGCATGCGTTCCTGGCACGGGAAATGGGCGTGGAACTGGTGGAGGGCGCGGACCTGTTCGTGCGTGACGACAAGGTCTACATGCGCACCACCGACGGGCCGAAAGCGGTCGACGTGATTTATCGTCGCCTCGATGACGCCTTCCTCGATCCGCTGGCTTTCAACCCGGAGTCGATGCTCGGCGTGCCGGGGCTGCTGTCGTCCTACCGTTCCGGCAACGTGGTACTGGCCAATGCCATCGGCACGGGGGTGGCGGACGACAAATCGGTGTATCCGTTCGTCACCGACATGATCCGTTTCTACCTCGATGAGGAGCCGATCCTGAAGAACGTGCYGACCTGGCAATGCCGTAACCCGTCTGAACTTTCCCACGTGCTGGCCAATCTTCCAGAACTGGTGGTCAAGGAAACCCAAGGCTCCGGCGGGTACGGAATGCTGGTGGGGCCGGCGGCGACGGCGGCGGAAATCGAAGCCTTCCGTGCGCGGATCATCGCCAAGCCCCATGCCTACATCGCGCAACCGACGCTGTCGCTGTCGACCTGTCCGACCTTTGTCGAAAACGGCATCGCGCCGCGCCACATCGACTTGCGGCCGTTTGTTTTGTCGGGCCGCGAAACCCGGGTCGTGCCCGGCGGTTTGACCCGTGTCGCCCTGCGCGAAGGCTCCCTGGTGGTCAATTCCTCCCAGGGCGGCGGGACCAAGGACACCTGGGTGGTCGAGGATTAAAGGAAGCCTGTCATGTTAAGTAGAACTGCCTCGGATTTGTATTGGATGTCGCGTTACCTGGAGCGGGCGGAAAACCTCGCACGGATGCTCGACATCAGTTATTCGCTGTCACTGATGCCGCAAGACGGTCGTGGCGACGGTTTGCACGAACTGGCCATGCCGCTGTTGATTACCGGCACCCTGGACGATTACCTGGAACGCCATGGCGAACTGCATGCCGAACGGCTGCTGCATTTCTTCGCCCTGGATGCGGCCAACCCGGCGAGCATCTACAGCTGCCTCGGTGCCGCACGGGCCAGCGCCCATGCGGTGCGTGGGCGCATCACCGCCGACATGTGGGAAAACATCAACGCCACCTGGCTGGAAATTCGCGGTATCGCCGAACAGGGCCTCAGTCGCTACGGCATGAGCCGTTTCTGCGAGTGGATCAAGGAACGTTCCCACCTGTTCCGGGGCGCGTCCTACGGCACCATCATGCGTAACGATGCGTTTCGCTTCATTCGTCTGGGGACCTTTATCGAACGGGCGGACAACACCTTGCGTCTGCTCGATGCCCGCTACGAAATGGCCGGCGACCAGGCCGAGGCGGTCAGCGATGGCACCGCTCACGCGTATTACCAGTGGAGCGCGTTGTTGCGGGCGTTGTCGTCGTTCGAGGCCTACACGGAAATCTACCGCGACGCCCCCGGTGCCCGGCATGTCGCCGAACTGCTGTTGCTGCGGGCCGATGTACCCCGTTCATTGCGCGCCTGCACTGAAGAAATCGACCAGATCCTCGCGCAATTGCCGGGGGCCAACGGTCGTCCCGCACAGCGCCTGGCGGCAGAAATGGACGCACGCCTGCGCTACACCGGCATCCATGAAATTCTCGAAGAAGGCCTGCACGCCTGGCTGACCGAGTTCATCCCGCTGGTGCGCCAGTTGGGTAACGCGATTCACAGTTCTTATCTGGAGGCCGCATGAGACTTTCCATTAGCCACGAGACCACCTATCACTACGAAGACAAGGTGCGGGCGAGTATCCAGTATCTGCGACTGACGCCCCACGACAGCGAGCGCCAGCACGTGCTCAGCTGGCAGCTCGATCTGCCGCGTCCGGTGCGGGCGCAACTCGATCCGTTCGGCAACATCCTGCATGTGCTGACCATGGACGAGCCCCACGAGGCGATCATCATCGGCGCCCGTGGCCAGGTCGATATCGACGAAATGCGTGAGGCCGAACACGAGAGCCAGTCGGCACTGCCGTTTCTGCGGTTCACCCGTTTGACCGAAGCTGACGCCGCCCTGCGTGCGTTCGCCGAGAAGGAATGCAAGCAACGCCGCGATCGCACGGCGCTGATCGATCTGATGCATGGGCTCAACCAGCATATGACCTACACGCCGGGCTCCACGGAGGTGGACACCAGCGCGGCCCAGGCCTTTGCCGGGCGTTCCGGCGTGTGTCAGGACCACACCCACGCGTTTCTTGCCTGCACCCGCAGCCTGGGCATTCCTGCGCGTTATGTGTCGGGTTATCTGTACAGCGAAAACAGCGAACACCTGGCCAGCCACGCCTGGGCCGAAGCCTGGCTGGATGATGCCTGGTACAGCTTCGACGTGACCAACGAACTGGCCCGACCGGAACGTCACCTGAAACTGGCGGTGGGCCTGGATTATCTGGATGCCTGCCCGGTACGGGGCAT
Source organism: Pseudomonas sp. KB_15 (assembly GCF_052114525.1). Lineage (NCBI taxonomy): Bacteria > Pseudomonadati > Pseudomonadota > Gammaproteobacteria > Pseudomonadales > Pseudomonadaceae > Pseudomonas > Pseudomonas sp. KB_15. The sequence continues at coordinate 180,424 of NZ_JBFREX010000017.1, forward strand.
GCGCCGGGGCGGCGGGTGTGAGCAGATGCATGCCAAGGTGCTGGTGTCACCGACGCCAGCGCCGGTGATTTCAGTGCAGCAGCAGTAGATATCCCTGTAGGAGCGAGCCTGCTCGCGATGGCGGT